>NZ_JAUBPO010000114.1:0-21263 GCF_036700785.1 Microcoleus sp. S28C3
AACCAAAATTGGGACGTATTCTCCGCTTATAAAGCCAGTTTAGGCTTTGTTTGGGCTTAAAATTTGTTTAAGTCCCGGTAAACAGGTGTACTTTCTGGTGGTAATTGACTATTTTCAAGCAGTGTCGTAATTGTCAACAAACCCAAAGAATTTGTAGGAATGTTATCTAAAGTTTCAAAATGAGTTGGCTCTTGACCGCGAAAATTGTAAACAGATAAAACTCCTTGCCTTAATTCTCTGTTATGGAATTTATAGTAATAGAAAGGTGGCGTGGTGGAAGTTTCCTGCAAATCTTCTCCACCATACAGATATTCTTCAGAAATGCTCGCCCTTACTTTTTGTCGATCGGTATAAAGTTTGAAATCAAGAATTGCGCTGTCTTTTTGAAGATTACCACTTTGGTTAATTTGCGAAAAACAGTAGGCCATACTGACCTTTGCCGGACTTTCAACATTGACATCTAAGATTTTATCACCGCCAAATTTAGAAATAGCATCCTCAAAACTACTGACGCCGCGATTTTCATCGGGAATAGCTATTAGGCAATCTTTTAAAAATTTTAAACAACTGATGAAATTGCTTTTGCCTGAACCGTTTGAGCCGATAAATATATTAAGGTTGTTTAAATTTACAGATGGATCTAACTGTAGATTTTTATAATTCTTGGTTGTCAAAAATCGAATAATTGGTTGATTCATACGATCGCTCCCGTTATAATTCAGAAAGTTAGGGCAGGCAAGATGCCTACCCTACAAAGGTAAAAAAATATTTTTTCACCTTTTAACTCTCGATTTTCGGATTAGCCGTTACCGAACAAACTTCTTGAATGCCAGTGTCACGTTGTGGCCGCCAAATCCAAAAGAATTCGACAGCGCCACATCAACTTTTAGATCGCGGCTTGTATGAGGAACATAGTCTAAATCGCACTCGGGATCGGGATTTTCCAGATTAATTGTCGGCGGGATTTTGTCATTGGCGATCGCCATTACCGTCGCCACCGCTTCAATTCCCCCAGAACCGCCCAAAAGATGACCGGTCATTGACTTAGTAGAACTAATTGCTACTTTGTAAGCGTGGTCTCCCAAGGTCCGCTTAATCGCCTTGGTTTCCGTAGAATCGTTGGGAAGCGTGCTCGTGCCGTGAGCGTTGATATAGGTCACTTGATCCGGCGTCAAACCCGCATCCTTGAGCGCTAAAGCCATCGCCCGCGACGCACCGTTCCCCCCCGGTACCGGAGAAGTCATGTGATACGCATCGCAGGTTAAACCGTAGCCGACGATTTCTGCGTAAATCTTCGCGCCACGCGCCAGAGCGTATTCCATTTCTTCTAGAATCAGAATGCCCGCACCTTCGCCGACGACAAAACCATCACGATCGCGATCGAACGGACGAGAAGCATGAGTCGGGTCATCGTTGCGAGTCGAAAGCGCCCTCGCCGCAGCAAAACCCGCCACGCACAAAGGTGTCACCGCAGCTTCCGTACCGCCGCAAATCATGGCTTGCGCGTAACCCCCCTGAACTAGGCGAAACGCATCGCCTACGGCATTCGACCCGGCAGCGCAGGCAGTCACCGTGCAAGAGTTTGGTCCCTTAGCGCCCGTTTGAATTGCCGTCAGACCCGCGGCCATATTCGCAATCATCATGGGAATCATAAACGGGCTGCACCGATCGGGGCCGCGAGTCAGATAGATCTCTTGCTGCTCTTCCAAAACCTTCAGGCCACCAATGCCAGTGCCAAGAATGACACCCACCTGTTCTGCGTTCAGGTCGTTAATCTCAAACTTCGCATCAGCAACAGCTTGTTTGCTCGCTGACACCCCAAACTGAGCAAAGCGATCCATCCGCTTTGCTTCCTTGCGCTCTAAATAGTCGTGTGGGTCATAACCCTTCACCTCTCCGGCAAAGCGGCAGTCGTGCCGCGACGGGTCGAATAAGGTGATCGGGCCTATACCATTCTTCCCGGCAAGCAACCCGTCCCAATACTCGGACAAGGTATTGCCGATCGGTGTAATCGCGCCGAGACCCGTGATAACAACGCGCTTACGCTCTAAATTTGTCATGATTTCAGTTTCAAAAAATTAAACACCCAGAACGCAGAACAAAAGAGGAGTTTCCAGTTTTCTAACTTCTCTCCTCTTAGGGGAAAAGACAGGTATTTTATGCTTTTGGAGCTGCAAGTTGGCTGTTGATGAAATCTACAGAAGCTTGAACCGTAGTAATTTTTTCGGCTGCTTCGTCGGGAATTTCAATATCAAACTCTTCTTCCAAGGCCATGACCAGCTCTACAGTATCTAAGGAATCTGCTCCTAAATCGTTAGCAAAGTTGGCTTCGGGCTTGACTTCGCTCTTCTCGACTTCCAGTTGCTCTGCCACAATTTTCTGGACTCTAGTAAAAATGTCGTCTTGGCTCATAACATTATGTCCTCATTGGTTGCTGCGTATCTAATCTTATCCGAAAGGGGGATCTGCAACAGAAAGGCTGGCCGCTTTTCTAAGTGACACGGGCTAGCGACAATTGGGGCACGGACGATCGCAGCAACTCTAGGACTGTTATGGGGTGGCGATCGCTATGGCTCTCTTGGATTTGTGTGGGAAACTGTATCGATCGGCACAGAAGATTCTTGAGGAAATCGCTGAAACCCTTGTCCTGAGACATATAAGCTGTATCAATCGCCGGATAGCCTGGAGAGCCGGTAAATCTTTGTTTGATTGGGCTGATGGTTAAAAGGCTTGCAGCCTTTTAGATCTCAAATGGGTTCTATAGATGCTTTGTCTCGGCTGGATGCGCACCCCAGTTGTTGTTACGGCCATCCGAAAATCGAATGGGCGCTTCAATGAGTTCCGTTGGATCGGCGTTATTGAGGGCGGCCAATTGGACTGAAACGTAGTCACCGCCAATCTGTTCGTGGTATCCGCGTGCAAAGGAGCGCACGCCGCAGTGCTTGCAAAAAAGATGATGTCCAATCTTTGGATTGAATTGGTAGTCGCTCAAATCGCGCTCGCCGGATAGCAATCGGAATGCGTTGGGCTTGATGATGGCGTTCCAATTCCGCGTTTTCGTGCAGATCGAGCAGTTACATTTGTTTGTGCCCAAGCTCAAGTCGATGTCGGCTTCAAATCGAACTGCGCCGCAATGGCAGCTTCCAATAAAGGTTTTGAGCGTCATAATCTCCCAAGAGGTTGTCGTCGTCCGAAAAGCGTAGAGGCTGTAACACAACTCCGAATACGGGCAATCTTCGATGATGCCCAACGGCTGAATTGAGTGGCAACCTATCGCTTCTAACTCTATCCAAAAATATCACAATTCTGTCGGCTCCAATGATTTGTGATGCCCCGATCGCTTAACTATTGTTAGCTGGAATTCCTCACCGATCTGATTCGCTGATTTTCCACGGCTGCTGTCTCCACCGCTTGTAAAAACCTACGCATATCTCGGCAATAATCCTCAAATCTCTGTAGAGGGAACTTAGCGGTATATGTTCCAAGAAATCATCTTTAACGCCGAGGCTTGCTCTGGATAGATTGCTCCGACCATCGCTTGACCAAAGATTCCCAGTTAGAGATAGCATAGAAGTTGTGACGCTTAATGCTAGATTTCTTAATCAAGTTATTTAGTTGAAACGAATGGCGACCTACGTGCTTTCGATCCTTCACGGAGAGATAGGCAGGTGATGGAGCCGGGAATATTTTCAGCTAATCGCATACCACGTCGGGCGATCGCCATTGCTGCGGTTTCATCACTGGCTAGACCATATTGGCGTGCATATTTTACAAGCCAGATGACCTTGGTGTAAGCTGGATTCACCTTCATCAGATCAATGCCTCGGTTACTCAGCATTTACTCAATAAATCTGCTCATTTGCTTGAATTGGAACGTTTTGCCGGAGCCACACTCAAATGATTTTGAGTCATTCTTACTTCTTGATGAAAATACCGCCTCTGTACGCAGCGCCGAAGTAGACAGTGACGCTCGATATCTGTTCGCCCTCGAAAGTGAAAAACTCGGTATTTCTGAACTCCATGCCTTCAAATGTTGTTGCTCGATACGTAACGAACGCCTCGTCTCCTTCAACAAAGATTCGTTCGATCGCGTGCTGGCGAATACGATCGCTGTTAGGCCAGCATCGCTCAAAGTAAGTAGCGCGATCGATGCCATCGTCATAGGGGCTGGTAAAGGTGAACGTGTTTGTTAGCAGTCTTTCGACGGTTGCTCGATCCTTGGCATTATAGGCAGCGAAACAGCGCTCAATCGTCGCCTTGCGTTGGGCAGATGCCTGGTTGTCTGGTTCGATCATGACTACCTCTGGAGTTAATCTGGGAGTTAACGGTTAAATTGAGCCGCAGTAGATATCTTTAGCTCGACTAGAATCAGAGCTGTTTGCCTGCTCCAATCTGGTTGTTAGGCTGGTGGCGTTGGGCAATATTGTCTAAAACTGCGTAAGGATATGGAGAGGAAGCATCCCAACTTCGATCGCCCTCCTTTTTTGTCCCTTGCCTTGTCTCCCCAGCAGAAACGATTATGCCATCCCCAAATCTCAAATATGCTTATTTTCCCGGTTGCGTTGCCCAAGGGGCCGCCCGCGAACTTTACCTTTCTACTCAAGCACTGACTCAAGCCTTGGGCATCGAACTGGTGGAACTCAAAAAAGCTTCTTGCTGCGGTTCTGGCACTTTCAAGGAAGATTCGCAGTTACTAGAAGATACCGTCAACGCCCGCAATATTGCTTTGGCTGAGGAACTGAATCTGCCTTTGCTGACGCATTGCAGCACTTGTCAAGGGGTAATCGGTCATGTGGACGATCGCCTCAAGGATTGCCAAAAAACCGATCCCAACTACATAGAAAAAGTCAACGGTTTACTGGAAAAACAAGGCTGTTCGCCTTATCAAGGCAGTACCGAGGTGAAACATCTGTTGTGGGCGATCGTTGCCGATTATGGTTTGGAGGAAGTTCAGAAGCGAGTCACCCGCAAGCTTTCGGGCTTGAAGTGCGCGTCTTTTTACGGATGCTACCTGCTGCGAGCTCAGGATAAGCTGCTTTACGATGACCCCCACCAACCGGAATCGATGGAAAATGTGTTTCGGGCGATCGGGGCAACTCCGGTTTACTATCGAGGGCGGACGCAGTGCTGCGGCTGGCCGTTGGCGAGTTATGCCACTAACCAATCTTTTCAGATGGCAGGCAAACATATTCAAGATGCTCTTGACAATAGCGCTGATTGTATGGTAACTCCTTGTCCTCTATGTCACTTGAATTTGGATTCGCGACAGCCAGAGGTGGAAAAAGTAATCGGGCGCAAATTGGGTTTGCCGGTGCTGCATTTGTCGCAATTGGTGGCTTTGGCTTTGGGTGTGGAGCCAAAAAAACTAGGACTCGATCGACATATTGTTTCAACTAAGCCCGTGTTAGAAAAATTAGGCTTTTAGTCGATCGATTTGCGCGGCTTTGTAGAAAGGACTAAAGTCTTTTCTAATATCACACCCAGTTTTGTAGTAAGGACTGTAGTCCTTTCTAATATCCAATCCCGTACGATCGGAATTATACCCGAGTGCTAGCGGGACGCTCGATCGCGCTCATACATTTTTGAGTTCAGTCCTGGACTGCCGTTGTGAGACTGCGATTGTTAAAGCGCATTCGATAGCCCGAATCTACACTCAAAAGCAAGTGTGGTGCGTGGTAAATTAATATGCAGACAACAAAAGTTGTATACCATTAGACAAAATACTTTTTTAACACTTTCTAACTGGCTAGCTATTGACAAGGAATAAGCAATGAAACGAAATCCAATAAATCTCACACGTCCGGTATTGCTATGGGCAATGCTAGGAATCATTTGTGGTTTGTTTGCTGCAAGTTATTGGATATTTTTGTCTTACATAATGCTGGGATTTGAATATTTTAGTGGATCTTCTCTACTAATCATCATGCCACTTGCTGGTTTGCTCGTCGGTTTGATAATTCATTGGCTGGGAAATCCTGGCGAAATAGGGTTGATTATTGACAATATTCATCTCAATGGTGGGCGATTACCCATGAACGAGAATCCTTCGATGATTCTGTCGTCGCTAATCAGTATTGCAAGTGGAGGCAGTGCTGGTCCAGAAGCACCAATGGTGCAAGTCACAGGTTCAATTGGTACGTGGTTGGCCGATCGCTTTCAATTGCGCGGAGAGGCACTACGAACTTTGAGTATTGCTGGCATGGCATCTGGTTTTACAGTTTTGTTCGGCGCTCCTTTGGGTGGTACTTTTTTTGCTTTAGAAATCCTGCACCATCAGAATGTTGTGGAGTATTTTGAAGCAATATTGCCTGCGGTAGTTGCAAGTTGTGCAAGTTACACTATTTTTGTAGCAATTACCCAGCTAGGAATTGGTCCTACCTGGCATTTTCCTCAATACAATGTGGACAGCCTTTATGACTTTGGCGCAGCGATTGCTTATGGAATTGTAGGTGCGCTCATGGGGTGGTTTTTTATCGCTGTATTTCGCAGTATTGGTCGCTTATTCGATTCGATACCCAGTCCAATCTATGTGCGCACTACTTTAGCTGGGCTAGGACTTGGTGTTTTATCAGCTTTATTTCCGCTTACTCGTTTCTTTGGTGAACATCAAATTGAAAAAATTGTTGAGGGAAACTTTCCTTTGGAATTTCTTTTGACTTTAGTTATTGCTAAAGTGTTTGCCATTAGTACGACCGTAAATGGAGGCTGGCGGGGGGGGATTATCATCCCGCTGTTTTTTATAGGAGCCTGTTTAGGAAAAGCAATCGCGATCGTTAATCCCGCATCCAACGAGACTTTGGCAATGATTTGTGTAATGGCTGCTCTGAATTCAACAGTTACTCGAACTCCCATTAGTACAACTCTGCTACTCGCCAAGTTGACAGGATTCAGCACTTTTACACCTATTCTCTTCGCTAGTCTCGTGGGTTTCTTCTTGGCTCCCCGATCTCCCTTCATTAGCTCACAGCATAAAGTGGATTAACCAAAGGCTATAATTCTTCTAATAGCTCCGTGTAGCGGTTAAAAATACGTGCAATTTGCGAGGGTCGAGTCTCAAGGATTTTGTGATTACAAATTCACCAATGGCATCAAACAACATCTGGGTGTTGATACCAGTCAGCTTGCCCTTTTTGATCCATTCCACAAAAGCCAGTGTGTCCGATGAATGTGGCTGGATTGAACTGTTGAGTCACAACTTCGATTACTTTCACACTCGGGCTCGTCAATATTCCGAAGACGATCGTTCTGCAACGGCAAGGGGTATCACCCGGATCGGCTCATCGCAGAGAAAGTAAAAACTCTATCCCCAGATTATGACCCAGATACGGTTTAAACTGGCACAGAAACTAACGAAAGCCGAAAAAGTGGCACTAGAGGGAAAAACTGGATTTGTCGTGGTGGCAACTGGCGATCGTGATTCAACGGTCAAACGCTTCGATGTAAGGCTGTAAGAGTTTGGTCAAGAACTTTGAGCAGACCCTCATCAATACTACTGCGAAACTCAATTTGTATTTCATCAGGCTGATGCTCAAACGGTTGGCGAATTAATATATCCCAAAATGGTTCTATAAGACTCCCAGCGTGAATAACTGTGAAGTTTTGTCGCTTTTTCGCGAAGTGCTTCCAAGCACTGCGGTAGACTAACCTTTAATTCTCTGTGCAGGCTATAGCGGTGGCACCTCACCGTCAAATCTGTTAATTCGCAGAGCAAGGAA
The DNA here is from genome assembly GCF_036700785.1 of Microcoleus sp. S28C3. Classification (NCBI taxonomy): domain Bacteria; kingdom Bacillati; phylum Cyanobacteriota; class Cyanophyceae; order Oscillatoriales; family Microcoleaceae; genus Microcoleus; species Microcoleus sp. S28C3. Next base: position 7,716 of record NZ_JAUBPO010000114.1, read on the forward strand.
ATTTTTAGTGACTCGTTGGGAGCCTTTATTCAATGTCTCATTCAGTCAAAATTTACGATACTTGCATCGGCTGCACTCAATGCGTCCGCGCTTGTCCGACTGACGTTTTGGAGATGGTGCCCTGGGATGGCTGCAAAGCAGCTCAGATTGCATCCTCTCCCCGCACCGAAGACTGTGTAGGCTGCAAGCGGTGCGAAACTGCTTGCCCCACCGATTTTCTGAGCATCCGGGTTTACCTCGGAGCCGAAACCACTCGCAGTATGGGTCTAGCCTACTAAATATCGATCGACACGCCGATCGAATTACGGGCACAAGAGAGGGGGCGATTACATTGCCCCCTCTTTTTTTGTCGCGGAATCTGCATTCTGGGGCCGGAAGAAGGTAAAAATGATAAAACGTGAGTTTTATTGCGATCGCTAAGCAGGAGTAGTACGTTAAATGTGCGGAATCGTTGGCTATATCGGCACGCAAGCAGCAAGCGAGATTTTGCTAGCAGGATTGGAGAAACTAGAATACCGGGGCTACGATTCAGCGGGCCTCGCTACCATCTCGGAAGGACACATTACCTGCATCCGAGCCAAGGGCAAATTGCACAACCTCCGGGAAAAGCTAGCAGAGATAGACTCTCCGGCTCCCATCGGCATCGGACACACCCGCTGGGCAACTCACGGCAAGCCAGAGGAATATAACGCTCACCCTCACCTGGATAATAGCGGGCGAATTGCGGTAGTTCAAAATGGAATTGTCGAAAATTATCGCGAGTTGCGGGAAGAATTGAAAGCAAAGGGACATAAATTTGTCTCGGATACCGATACAGAAGTTATTCCTCATTTAATAGCTGAGTTTTTGAAAGAAGGAGAAAGAGAGAAGGCAGAAAGAAAAGAGAAAAAAGCCGAGCAAATTGCTGATTTGTCGTTTTTGGAAGTGGTTTTAAAGGCGGTAAATAGGTTAGAAGGAGCCTTTGCGCTCGCCATTATCTGTGCAGATTTTCCCGACGAAATAATTGTCGCCAGACAGCAAGCTCCTTTGGTGATTGGCTTTGGTGCCGGCGAATTTTTCTGCGCTTCCGACACGCCGGCCTTAGTATCTCACACCCGCACTGTTTTATCTCTAGAAAATGGCGAATTGGCAAGGCTAACTCCGATGGGAGTCGAAGTTTACAGCTTTGCAGGGGAAAGGCTGAAAAAAAGCCCGCGCATCCTTGGCTGGAGTCCGGTTTTAGTCGAAAAACAAGGCTTCAAACACTTCATGCACAAGGAGATTTACGAACAGCCAGCCGTAGTCCGAGCTTGTTTGGAGGCTTATTTAGACAGCGATTGGCAGCCGGGAAATCCGCGCTCTCCAATCAATCTCAACTTGCCCAAGGAACTTTGCGCCGATGTCGAACAAATTTCAATTCTCGCCTGCGGAACGAGCTGGCACGCCTCGCTAATTGGCAAATATTTGTTGGAACAATTAGCTAATATTCCCACTGCGGTGCAGTACGCTTCTGAGTACCGCTACGCACCGGCACCGCTGACAGCAAATACTTTAACTATTGGGGTAACTCAGTCGGGAGAAACGGCGGACACGCTGGCGGCTTTGGGGATGGAACAGCAGCGGCGCGCGGGTCTTACGGATAAATTCCAGGCGAGAATGTTAGGGATTACTAACAGGACTGAAAGTTCGATCGCCCACATGATGCCGCACGTGCTCAATACCCACGCCGGTATAGAAGTCGGCGTTGCTGCCACTAAAACTTTTGTCACTCAGTTGATGGCATTTTATTTCTTAGCTTTGGATTTGGCGCACCAGCGGCAAACAATCAGCAGCGAGAGATTGGCAGAGATTATTGCTGGTTTGCGCCAGTTGCCAGCAGAAATTGAAAAGTATTTGGAGATTCAAGAACAGTATGTAGAAGAATTGTCCCACCAGTTTACAGAAACCCAAGATTTTATCTTTTTGGGGCGGGGAATTAACTTTCCCATTGCTTTGGAAGGGGCGCTGAAACTGAAGGAAATTAGCTACATTCACGCCGAAGGATATCCGGCGGGAGAGATGAAACACGGCCCGATCGCCCTTTTGGACGCGAAAGTGCCTGTAGTGGCGATCGCCATGCCAGGAAGCGTCTACGAAAAAGTGCTGTCTAACGCTCAGGAAGCGAAGGCGCGCGACGCCCGTTTAATTGGCGTTACGCCGAAGCAAGGTGTGGCGGAAGCTGATATTTTTGACCACATTTTGCCGGTGCCTTTGGTGGATGAATTGTTGTCGCCGATTGTGACAGTGATTCCGCTGCAATTGTTGGCTTATCACATTGCGGCGCGTCGGGGTTTGGATGTGGATCAGCCGCGCAATTTGGCGAAGTCGGTGACGGTGGAGTAAAGGAAGGAAGAAGGAAGAGGGAAGAAGGAAGAGGGAAGAGGGAAGAGGGAAGAAGGAAGAAGGAAGAGGGAAGAGGGAAGAAGGAAGAAGGAAGATTAATTACTGAATTTGTCATTCCCAATTCCCAATTCCCAATTCCCAATTCCCAATACGCAATGCCAATTCCTCAACTCAAAACTATTCCCTCTGGCTAACTCCGCAAATTGCGGCTAACAGCAACCAGCTTGTAGTATTGAGTCGGAAATCAAACAGCGTCACGTCTACAGTGTTAAATAGGGTACAGGCGACGAAGGCTAATAAATAACTGAAAAAAATTAGGCGATCGACCGCTTTTAAATCTTGACAACCCACCTGATTTGTGCTATTAATTATAATTTTTTGATTGAGATCTAAAGCATTTTCCGCTTTTTCGAGTGTTGCTATTTGCTCGTGTTTAATATCCGCAGGAAAAAGCGGCCAATGCACCAGCAGCAAAACACCCCTAGCCAAAACCCAACCAACTAAACCAAACAACAAAAGCGTTGCGGGTATTCCCGTTTCCGCAGTCAACATCAGTATCAAACTGTGAGGATGGCCGAGCCATTCTTGCATTTGAGCTTGATAAATAGGCGTAAAATTTCGCAATCCCCAACCAGTCCAAGGACGCTGCTGAGTCATCGACCAAGCAAATTCCCACTGAGTAGTTCTCAAAGTAGCAGTTGGCCGATTTGGGAACATCTCGTCGGTGAGTCTAGCCCAGAAAAAAGCCGGGATAATTCTTCGTAAATACTGCCGTAAAGGTTCGGGGCCAAAGGCAGACAAAAAAACTGTGCTAGCCACACTAAAAACCGCAGCTAATAATTGTTTATAACCCGCATAAAGTGCAAAAGCCAAAACTGCCACAACTGCCAGTCCCCAAGCATTGCGAGAATTAGTAAAAATCAAAGCAACAGCATTTCCGCTCACTGCAAAACTTAAAAATAGGAAGCGGTAATTGGGAATCCGTAATTGGAAATCTGGAATCAGCCGTTCATTAATTGTTTCTTTTTTTCCTCTTTCCTCTTCCCTTAAAATCTCGCTGTTCAATCCGTTCAATCCCTTAGAGTGCTCGTTCCCGAACCCTTCTTCCATCCACAGTCCCAGTGCTAAAATAAAAGCAATTGTCAGATAGCAAGCTAAAATATTAGCGTACATAAATACAGAAGCCATGCGGCCGGGGGGATTGCCTTTGGGTTCGAGTACCCAGCCAAAAACGGGCTGCAATTGATCGATGCCGCTCCAACCTAAAAATTGCTGTCCCAGACCTAAAATTATCACGGGAATTGAACTACTTACAATCATCCAAGACAATTGCCGCAATTGAGGCGAAGTTTGAATTAAACTGCTGAAAGCAGCAAACAATATAAAGAACGGCAAAAAATTGTACAATCCTAAAAAAGCCTCGCTGCGGTTGTGGGCAAAAACCGCTGTGATGACTAGCAGCGCGCTCAGAATTGCGAAGCCTCGATTCAGCGGGCGACGACTAATTTGACGGAACTTTTGCTTGCAAGTGCCGGCCAATCCCAGGAATAAACTTAAAGCTCCCAAAATCGGAATTAAGGGAAAAATTAGCATCCCAAACTGAGCAAAATTCCAAGGGATTTGCAGGCGGCGATCGGGATGTTTTTGGAGTCGAGACTTGAGATTTTCGGCTGTCAGTTTGGCAGCTAATTTCAACCGATTTTTGATATTCACCCAAACTCCCAATCTCAAATTTCAAATCTAAAATCTACTATAGTTAAGCTAGTTCCCAAACGCATTCCGATCGCGTCAGGCGAATTTGAGCTAAGGCAAAAATGGTCGGGATAATCCGGCCGTAGTTCGTGGAAATCGATCGCCAACCCAAATCCGCGAAAAACCAAGTCCACATCACCGGGCCGATCAACGAAAATACGCTTCGCGTCGCACCGTAACGAGCCGCACTCACAGCCATACCGCGCCGCGCCGTCTGAATTGCGACATAATTTTGAAATTGGGTTGCTGCGGTTGCAGTGCCTGCAAGCACTCCTTGTTTTGCCATTTGATACGTGGCAAAATGCAGCGCAAATTGATTGGCCATTAGTTTGAGCAGCATTGGTTTTAAGATGGAACTAACAGCTAAAGCGCTGCCGCCTTTGAACAGTAAACCCAGCGGGTCTTTTTCAGCAGAAATTGGCAGGGGTTCTGAGAGTTTAGAATCAACGATCGCTCGCTGTACGCGCACTGTCAGCGCTTGCTGTTCGTCTGCCGGCAAACGCTTCCACGCCCGGCCCATTAAGTGCAGAAATACTTCTGCCTCTAAGTCGGTGGTTGACAACTGTTTGGGATAAGGGATTTTGAGATAGCGACAAACTTGAATTAGCGCTTGTCTGTAACTGACTTGTTGGGTTCGCCCTCTGAGTACCGTCAACCCGTCGGCTGCAAGATAGCGAAACCGCTGTTCTACGGCGTCGAGCCATGCTTGGCGATCGCGACTTTGTACGTCTATAGGTGCGGGGGTTTGCACGTAATCTAAAGGGTTAAACTTGCGGCTGAACAGAAGTTCTGTTAGTTGCTGCAATTCTTCTTCTGTTGTCAATTCTAGTGCTGCTCTGAGTTCGTCCAAAATTTTGCCCTCCCGTATTCGATTTTAGATTTTAGATTTTAGATTTTAGATTGCTGCTGATACACAACCATTGGGATTTAGGATTTACCCACAGTGGGATTTTTTTATCTGGTCTTGATCGTGGATTCGTGCTGTCCTTTATTCTACTACTTGGTGCAGGGCGATGGCGTCGGGCCCTCGCCCGCGCTACTGCTCTCAGGGTTTGGCCGCAAACTGAAATATTGCACTGAAACTTCCCCGCAGCCTTTAAGCTGATAACTAGACATCTAGTGAAAAGCAAGTCTTGGGCAGGCAGGATGCCTACTGCACAAGAGTTTTTGGAGATGTCTAATGACTGGTGACTACAGACTAATGACTAATTATGTTCGATGTTGCGGTGATTGGGGCGGGTATGGCGGGGCTGAGTTGCGCTCAACGGTTGCGTCAAGCTGGTTATTCTGTGGCGGTTGTTGAGAAATCTCGCGGTGCGGGGGGACGTGTTGCTACCCGCCGCGTACAGGGGACTAGGGCCGATCACGGGGCGCGGTATCTGGAACCGCAGGGGGATGCGGTGCAGCGGTTAATTGAGGCTTTGGTCGATCGGCACATCCTCAAACTCTGGACGGATTGTGTCTGGGAATTCAGACAGGGAAAACTTTCTGCTATTCCTAGTTCTTGTTATGTCGCACCCGCTGGAATGAATGCTGTGGGTAAGTATCTGGCGGAGGATTTAGAAATTTGGTTTGGCCGCCGCGTACAAGGTATTTCTACTACACATAACCAAATGTGGCATCTTTCCTTAGAAGTCACTGACAACTTAGACATACCTCAAGAATTGATTGCTAAGGCTGTTGTTGTGGCAATTCCTGCTCCTCAAGCTTTAATGTTTTTGAATTCGGAAATCGGTTTTAAATCTGATTTTCTTGACAAATTGCGTTCTGTAGAGTACGACCCTTGCATTACCGCTATGGCTGGCTATCCTGCAGCAAAACAGCAAGATTTGAGCAATCTAAATCCGCAGTGGCAAGCTGTTTCTTTTCCCGATGATGCTGATTTAGCTTGGATTGGCTGGGACAGCAGCAAGCGGCTCGATCCGCAGCAGCCGGTGTTTGTGGTTCACAGCAGCCCTAATTTTGCAGAACGCTATTTAGAATCTGTTGATTTGCCAACAATCGGTCAAGAATTGCTCGATCGCACTTCTGAATATTTAATCCCTTGGCTCAAGGAGCCGGAATGGTTGCAGGTTCACCGCTGGCGCTATGCTTTTTGTCGAAATCCTTTGCCTGTTTCTTGTTTGGTGGCCGAGGGTACTTTGCCGCTGGTTTGTGCGGGGGATTTGTGTGGCGAAGGTCAAATAGAGGGTGCTTTGCGATCGGGTTTGGCGGCGGCTAATTGGGTAAATTCTCAGTTGCAAAATTTGCCGTTAGATTCCAGCCTAAATTGGTAATATGGCTACAGTTAAGGTATTGATTTTGCCTCTAACGTTATGATTGCCATCCCGTCTGGGTTTAGCCCCGAAGATTACCTTGCCCTCGAACGTGATAATACCGTCCGGCATGAATATCGGATGTCAGGAAGAAGGAATAAGGAAGAAGAAGGAAGTTCGGCAACGGATTCGCTCGACGGATGTAACGGATGTCAAGAAGAAGGAAGAAGAAATAAGGAAGAAGGAAGAAGGGAAATGCAATTAAAGCAATGATTTCAACAGTCAAGAATGTCGCCGGGAATCGGGCGCGGTTACTACTTCTTCCTTCTTGGTTCGGCTAGAGTTATGAAAAATTAATGGAACGGCATACAACAATACTCCGGACAGTTTTGGGAACGATACTACAAGCTTACGCGGGGCAAGGATCATAAAAAAGTCGAATTAAATATAAGTCAGGGGTGGAGCTGACATTGATTTAATTATCCACAGTGGCTCAAAGTCCTACAGAATAAGCCATTGGGCCATATAAAAACTGTCCGGACTATTGATACAAAAAAATGGAAAAATGGTGTAATTTCTCACTTTTCCAAATTGTTATTTTTGTGCTGTTTTCTGGTTTTGTAACTCTTGTTCTTGCATCTGCAATAACTCGGGAACTGTTACGAAAATGTAGCCTTCCTTTCTCAATCGAGCAATAATATCAGGCAAAGCTTTTACAGTTCTAGATCGATTGCCACCGCCGTCGTGCATCAACACAATGCCGCCGGAATTTGCCTGCCTCATCACGTTGTCCATCAAAGATTCCGTAAGAGTGCGCCAATCAAAAGAATCAGCAGACCATATCACAACTGCATAATTTTTCTTTTGAGCGTAAGCTACCAATCCATTGTTTAAAATGCCTCCGGGCGGGCGAAACATCGATGTTTTGACGCCCGTCAACTCCTCAATTAAGGATGAAGTACGATCGATCTCGCGAGCTGCACCGTCTTCGTTATACTTAAGGTATTCGTGGTTCCAAGTATGGTTGCCGATCGCGTGACCTGCTGCTGCGACCTGTTTGCCAATTTCGGAATAAGTTTTCAGGTATCTTCCTACCCAGAAGAATGTAGCCTTAATATTGTTTTTCTTGAGAATATCTAGGATTTGTGTAGTTGTTGTCGGCCAGGGGCCGTCGTCAAATGTCAGGGCGATCGCCTTGTGCTGGGAGTCGAGTTTCGCGTGACTAATAGTTGTACCTTGAAACTGCGACGGTACGGCTGATTGAAAGCGGGTTTCCTGCAATTGGGCTAGAGCTTGTTGGGAAAATTCAACTCGATGGGCGATCGCCTCGGAGAACTTATTAATATTGGACACCGGCTGTTTTTCTTGCGAGTGGGATACCGCCAAGACTTGTGCCTGAATGGGTTCCAATCGCTGATTTGCCCGCAAGTTAATCGGCAACGTCACACCCAGCAAAAAACTTGCTGTAGCGGCCAGAAAAGCAACGATTAACGTTTTTCGCTGCCTCAACAACCGTTTCATTTTTGTCACGTCATTCTCTCCTTCACACCTTGCACAGTTAATTCTAGATTTTATGTTGATATCAAGTTAATCCACTTTAGAACAATTCTTCGGAAAGTTTTTGATTGCCAACAGTAGAAGTAGCGTTCCAGGGTAATATGCTTGCACAGGACAACGCTGACTACAATCTCAAAACCTAATTTCAATTGTGCGGACTCGCGGCCTTGCTAAACCGGGTTTGGTTTCTTCGTAGATTTATCGTGACTGGCCGCAAAACTCGTAGAAACCGGGTTTCTAGCTACCTATGCGCGGGCAATGAAACTGTCGGAAGTATTGTTAGAAGATACTCTTCAATTAGATGGCACCTAAAGATGCTACTGCAAATGACCGATCGCGGGGAAGTCCGTCCGGATAAAAAAATTTAAGACTTGTGCGCCAGAAATCCCCTAACCCATGAAAACGCGGGATGCTTGAACTTTTTCCCCAGCTAGGGGGACGGCGCTCAAATCGGGTTAATGGAACGATATTCTTAGGGACTCAGGCCGCATCTGCCCGCGCCCCTACCTGACACTGCAAGTTGGTTTAACCGGATTTGATATGAGGCGATCGATCGCGCGCCCCCAGCGTCGTAAAATTAACTTTTAGGGCCAATTCTCTGTTTGTACAAGCCGACAATCCGATCGATAACTTCAGCAACAGTCAGATTGTCTGTTTGAATTTCCACAGCATCGGCCGCTTTGCGCAAAGGTGCAACCTCGCGGGTGCTGTCCTTTTCGTCCCGCAGGGCAATGTCTTGTTCCAACTGTGCCAAGCTAATATTAGCCCGATCGGTGTCTTTAAGTTCTAACAGCCGCCTGCGCGATCGCTCTTGTACCGAAGCCGTCAAAAAAATCTTCAGTTCCGCATCGGGAAACACGTTAGTGCCGATATCGCGGCCTTCTGCTATAATTCCGCCTTTTGTGCCGCAGCGCCGCTGTTCCTCCACCAGAAACTGTCGCACGGCGGGAATTGCCGCCATTTCCGAGACGCGGGATGTCACTTCCAAACTGCGAATTGCCTCGGTTACGTCTTCGCCGTTAATCTTCAACATCTTTGATGCGGGATCGAGGTTGTATTCTAAATAACTGGAACTGATTAATTCGGCGATCGCGCATTCGTCGGAAATCGGCGTATCTGTTTTCAATGCCAGCCAAGTTAGCGCCCGATACATCGCGCCGGTATCCAGATAAAACAAGTTTAGAGCTGTTGCTGCAAGGCGAGTTACGGTAGATTTGCCAGCTCCCGCCGGGCCGTCGATCGCCACAATTGGCCGGCGGTTCCTAAGAATTATATTGTCAATCAAGCGAGTAGAGCCGACTCTGGCTGCCACGGCTAAAAGTCCTGCTGTTTCCACAACCTGCAAGGGCGTCAAAGTGTCGGGATCGACGAGTTCGGCGTATTCGAGCTTGACTGCGGGCTCTCCTGCAACTGCTGCGCGCGCGGCAGCGAGTGCGGCCGCTGCGGTGCGATCCCCTGAAGCAAAAGTTTCCGAGGCTTGTTGCAGCGCGCGGTAGAGTACGGAGGCTTGCTGTTTTTGCTCTACTGTTAAATACTGATTGCGAGAACTCATTGCCAGTCCCGACTCTTCGCGGACGATCGGACAAGCGACAATCTCTACAGGCAAGTTAAAATCAAAGGCCAGCTTCCGAATAATGGCTAGCTGCTGGGCGTCTTTCTGACCGAAATAAGCTTTTGTCGGCTGCACCAAACTCAAAAGTTTAGTCACAATTGCCGCGACGCCCTGAAAATGACCTGGCCTGGACTTGCCGCACAAAACCGATGTCATCGCCGGCGGCGGTACTACTTGAGTTAATGATGAAAGGTGAATCTCTATATGTTGTTTTTGGGCGGTTTTCTCTGTTTCTGTGCGCTCGACCGCTTGGTTGCCGAACATTTCCGTTGCTGAGGGAGCAAAAATGACATCAACCCCAGCTTGTTCGCACAACAGCCGGTCTTGCTCGAAATTCCGAGGATAATCTTGAAAATCTTCTGTTGGCCCAAATTGCAGCGGGTTGACAAAAATGCTGACGGCGACGATCGCATTTTCTTGCCTTGCCCGCTGGATCAAGCTTAGATGTCCTGCGTGCAAAGCTCCCATCGTCGGCACCAAACCGACTGTCACATGAGGTGCAGCAGACTTTTGTGAATTTAAGTAGCAGCGAAGTGCTGCAATGGTAGTAAAGAGGCGCACCGGTAGAATCTCCTGAAGGCATTCGGCAGAATACAGAATTTATTTGTCAGAATTTGTTCGATCTGACCTCTTGCACCGATGTTAGCAACAAGCTCGCGTACAAGAGAGCGGACTATGGCGACGAGTGCAAGATGTGAGTTTTATTCTAGTTTCTGCCTTCTACACTTCGGATAAATTTTGTATTCTGCCTTAGAGTACCGTTCAGCGTCCAACTGTTGTTTGCTGCTGCGGTTCGATCACTTCGATTTCCACTCTCGCAACGCCGCTGCTCATCATTCCCAGCACGCTGGCGGCGCCGGCGGACAAGTCAATGAGCCGATCGCCCACATAGGGGCCGCGGTCATTAATGCGGACGACTACGGTGCGGCCGTTGTCGAGGTTTCTCACCATGACTCTAGTTCCGAAGGGCAAGTGGCGGTGGGCTGCGGTCAAATCATTTTGATTGAAACGCTCGCCGCTGGCGCTGAGGTTGCCGTCAAATCCCGGGCCGTACCAGGAAGCCCAGCCGCTGAGGCGTACTTGAACTGGGCCCAGAGACAGCACGGGGGATTCTGGCTGGGGTTTGCCTGCGACTTCTTGCAGGGGTGGGGCGTTGCCCAGAAGGCGGCGGAGGCGATTGGTTGCTTGCAGGGCGTCTCGGCTAAAGTTGCTGGTGGTGTCCGGGAGGATGGTTTCGGCGTTGATGTTTACCAAGTCCTCACCGTTTGCCTGGATAATGTAGCGATCGCCTTTTTCCCACTTAACGGTAATGCTGTTCGGATCGATGTTGTTGCGGGCTAGCTGGTTGAGTCTTGCTGCTAAGCTCGATGCCCGCCACACGGGATCGGGTTCTTGAGTGCGGTCGTTGCTGGCAATGTTTCCAACTTTGGGATTTTCTTTGGCGCCCGCTACTTGCATCTGACTGCTAGCACCGGCTTTGCTGTCGCCAGTTTCTCCCAAAAGCGTGTTTTTTTCCGGACTGGCGTTCACAAAGGTGATGACTGGAATGTTTCGCACGTAGACTGTCGCTGCTTGTCGCCCGTCCAAGTCGTGGGGCTGAATTTTGGCGATCGAGTCTCGGTCAATGTCAGCTCTTGCTTGGTACTGATACTGTCCGACTTTTTGTGCTTCGACCTGAGTCGCGTTTAACTGCGGGGACGGTTCGGTGGAAATTACTTGCTTAGAAGCCTGAGAGTTTTGCTTGCCGGCACCTGTTGCTTGTGCGTGACAAGAGGATGCCGTTCCTACCACAGGAACTAACAGGACAGCGAGTAGAGCACCAACAAATTTTTCCTTCATACGTCCATTTTTGTGAAGAGCCATTGCCAACCGAGATTGGAGGATTGGCCGTTTGGCGGCGGGCGTCAAGGATTTCTCTCTTGCCCTTCGCCATTCCCCCGTGAGTCAAAGCAAAGTATCGGGGTGCGTTTTTGCTTTAATGCTTCAGCCCCAAATAAATTTGGCTGAAATTTCCCTGACACTTGACAACTCATACTCGATTCGCAATTTGTGTTTTGTTCACGAACTGCAACAGACTACCACAAACTTTTGCGGTTGGGGATCGCTGCGATCGCGATTTTCACCAAATCTTCATTAAATTTTCTCAGAACTCTCTATCATAAAATCCTTTAGTTCTAGTGCTTACAGCCGTTTCAGCCATTCCTGAAAAATTTACAAAATTTTACACAAATTTATTGTTTTTTGTGGGCTGCCAAATGGCTAGTGTGAAAAAAGCTGTTTGTCAACTGTTATCGGAATAAACTAAAAATTAGAAATCGATTTGGCGGACTTATGGATTATCGAGAAGCAGGTGTGGATGTTGAGGCGGGCAGAGCTTTTGTCTCGCGCATCGGGAGTATGGTCAAGAGCACGCACCGATCGGGTGTTTTGGGCGGATTCGGCGGGTTTAGCGGTTTTTTCAGCGTCCCGGAGGGTTTAAAAGAGCCGGTGATGGTTTCGGGTACTGATGGCGTTGGGACTAAGTTGAAATTAGCCCACAATCTCGATCGGCACGACACGGTAGGTATCGACTTGGTGGCGATGTGCGTCAACGACGTGCTGACATCCGGGGCCGAACCCCTCTTTTTTCTCGATTATTTAGCGACGGGAAAGTTAAATCCCGAACAATTAGCTGCGGTGGTGGCCGGGATTGCTGACGGTTGCAAGCAAGCGGGCTGTGCTTTGCTCGGAGGGGAAACGGCAGAAATGCCCGGTTTTTACCAAGCGGGAGAGTACGATTTGGCGGGGTTTTGCGTGGGAATTGTCGAAAAGAGCAAATTGTTGGACGGTTCGCGGGTGCGGGTGGGAGATGTGGCTGTGGGGCTGGCGAGTTCCGGCGTGCACAGCAACGGTTTTAGTTTGGTGAGAAAAATTGCGGGCGATTGGGGTTTTGATTGGCATTCCCAACCCGAAAAATTAGGAGGCAAAAGTTTAGGAGAAGTGCTGTTAACTCCGACTACAATTTATGTTAAACCAGTCCTCGAAGCAATTAAGAGCGGTTTAGAAATTCACGGCATGGCTCACATTACGGGCGGCGGTTTGCCGGAAAATTTGCCCCGCTGTTTGGGGACAAATCAATCTGTGAAAATTGACAGCAATAGCTGGCCAAATTTGCAGATTTTCCAGTGGATTGCTGAAGCGGGCCAAGTTGCTACAGCAGATATGTTCAATACTTTTAATATGGGGATTGGGTTTGTGCTGTTGGTCGCTCCCAGGGAAGTAGAACAGGCTGTTAAATGGTTTGAATCTCAGGGAATTGGTGCTTGGGCGATCGGCGAAGTAATTGAGGGGAACGGAGAATTGATAATGGGCTTCGATTAATTTTAATTGAATGAATCTAAAAAAAAATCCTTTTTTTTTAGGGTTAAAAGCTTGACTCTAAGGATTCAATAAAGTACAATTAAATAATGGGAGTGGTGGCAAAATTTAAATTTAAGCTACCACTCCCATTATCTAATATATACCACAATAATTCCCAAAAAGTCAATAGGTAATAGTTTCTTTTTTTAGGGCGAATTTTTCAACAATATTTTCAGAAACTCGGTTTATTGAACAATACTTTCACCAACTTTAATTTGTATTCGTGACTTTTAATATGGGCATTGAGTTTGTGGTGTTGGCCGGCCCAAAAGTAGAACAGGCTTGTTAAATAAGCTGTGGGTGATGACAAAACTACTGGCAACTTGGGCTATCGGGTGCGGTTGAATTTCGATACTAGCTTTACTGGAACTGATCGTTTGAGAACGCGGTTGCAAGCAAGAAACAACGCTCGGTACGATCGCCCTATTGGCACTCCCATGACTCGCACCAACTTTGACGGGGATAGCGGCTCTCAAATCACCCTCGATAAACAATGTTAAAAGTTGTGCATTGCGGAGATTTTTTAAATACAGCAGTTCCCGCTGTTATGAAGTACAATAGCAACAATTAGCAAACCAATTTCTTAAATGTTGAGGATTGATTAAGTTGAGG
>NZ_JAUBPO010000115.1:0-21082 GCF_036700785.1 Microcoleus sp. S28C3
ATTGCTGGTATTTATAATTATGAACTTTCTTTGAAGATAAATTAGCGATCGCCTGAGAATTTCGCAAGAGGTCTATTTTCTTGTTGCGTGCCTTGGATCGAGTCGGTTTGACTGCCAAAGATGTGGAAATTGTGCCTTTGCCCCACGCTGACGGTAAAGCTGCTCTTGAGAAAGGCGATGTCGATGCCTGGGCTGGTCTCGATCCATTTATGGCACAGACAGAAGTTGAAAAAGGCTCGAAACTTTTCTTTCGCGATCCCAAACTAATTAGTCAAGGTTTTTTGAATGTCCGCGAGGCATTTGCCAAACAATATCCCGAACAAGTTAGTCAAGTGCTAACTGCCTATGAGAAGGCACGGAAATGGGCGATCGCAAATCCTAGTGAACTCAAGCAAGTGGTGATTAAAGCATCGAAGCTGACAGAAGCGGTAGCAACTAAACAATTAGAGGAGCGAACCGATATATCAAACTCATCGATTGGTGATGAACAAAAAGCAGTTATTAGTGCTGCTGGGGATGTCTTGAAAAAAAGCGGCGTAATCGAGAATTCCGTTGACGTGATTACAGCAGTTAACGATTTAATAGATCCGCAGTATGTGGCAAAGATTGCAAAATCCTAAGTAAAAAACATCTGCTTTGGATCTATAGCGATTCTTAAACAAGTGAGGTACGTAGTTGGGCTTTAGCCCTCTGATTGTGCTTATGTAGTAAGTGAGGTAAGCACCTAACAACTCCCATTACCAACTAACAGTGATACCTCATCTACCTGAGAAGGGCTGTAGCGATTCTCAAACAAGTGAGGTACGCTCGCAGCAATTAGCAGTTAGCAATTAGCAATTAACCATTAGCAATTAGCAATAAGTTATGGGACAAAGACTTGCGATCGCAATCCCCACCGCGCAAACAGGTAATATCTGGCAATTCCTCAGTCGTCTGGGCAGAGCAAAAGGCTTGCTCTTGCCAGTATTTCTCTTAATATTGTGGGAAAGTCTCTCTAGGTTTGGCTTGGTTGCTCCTAACTTGTTACCTGCTCCCTCAACTATTCTCACAACAGTTTGGCAGCTCGGTGTAGCAGGGGAACTATGGCAGCACATCAGCATTACACTCTATCGGGTTTTTGTTGGCTTCTTGATTGGTACATTTTTGGCCACTATTCTAGGAGGATTAACAGGCTATTCTTGCCTAATTCACGATTTACTCGACCCACTTTTGCAGTCACTCCGTAACATTCCTTCCCTCGCATGGGTGCCACTATTCATCCTCTGGATGGGAATTCATGAGCCTTCTAAAATTGCTCTGATTGCCGTTGGAGTCTTTTTCCCCGTTTACTTAAATCTCATGAGCGGCATTCACAATGTCGATCGCAAATTGGTTGAGGTTGGCAAAATCTATAGACTTAATGATTGGCAGCTTATCAGTCGTGTGTTTTTGCCTGCGACATTGCCTGCCTACATCGTCGGTTTGCGAAGTGGCTTGGGTTTGGGCTGGATGTTTGTCGTGGCGGCTGAATTGATGGGAGCCAGTCAGGGTTTAGGCTTCTTATTGATCGACGGGCAAGCGACTGGACGACCTGCAATCACTCTCGCTAGCATTCTCCTGTTTGCAATTTGCGGAAAAGTGACTGACTCAGCGATCGGCTTTGCATCACATTGGCTACTCCATTGGCAGGATGTTTACGCTTCCAACCATTAGTTCAAAGCATTAGTTTCAAGAATTTATTCAAAGCGCCAAGGAGGAACCGTAGATGCTACTCATCGAAGGACTACATAAGCGATTTAAAAATGGCTTTGTAGGATTGGAGTCTATTGATTTAACTGTTAATCGTAGCGAAATTGTTAGTTTAATTGGTACGAGTGGTTGCGGCAAAAGTACACTTTTACGGATCGTTGCCGGATTAGATCTGCCAACTTATGGAGATGTGCAAATTGACGATATTCGCATTGACAAACCTCATCCAGAAATTGGTGTAATTTTTCAAGAACCTCGGCTGATGCCTTGGTTAACCGTCTGGGAAAATGTGCAGTTTGGTTTGCATCATTTACCGAAAGATGAACGCAAGGCACGGGCAAGTGATGCTCTAGTTAAGGTTGGATTACAAGATTTTGCTCGTTTGCTGCCGCGTCAACTATCAGGAGGAATGGCCCAACGGGTGGCGATCGCGCGTGCCCTTGTTACTAATCCTTCTATTTTATTGCTAGATGAACCCTTTAGTGCTCTCGATTCCTTTACTAGAATGCAATTACAGGATCGTCTGTTAGAAATTTGGCAATCCGATCGCCAGACCATGATTCTTGTCACCCATGATGTTGAAGAAGCACTGATTTTAAGCGATCGCGCGATCGTTATGCGTGGCAACCCTGGACGCATCCATCTTGAGCTAGATATCGATCTTCCCCGTCCCCGCAGGCGTACCGATCGCGATTTGCAATATTGGAAAGAAAAATTATTGAGTACCTTGGATTTATCCAATACGCAAACTGTTCCCTTAGAGGTTTAAATCCCAGGCTGATATCGCAATTAATATCCGATCGAGAAGCAGGAGGTTTCATTTGTCTGTTCTATAAATTTCAAGATGCAACAATTTCTATATTATAGTAAATAAAATTGTTGCCAAAACCCATCATTATCAAAGCAGCTATCTCAAAATCTAAATCCTAACTCAGCAAAACTTGATTTCAATCATGACTACTAAACTACTCCCAAGCTACGATCCCACTCTCTTTCAAGGAGCCATTTCTTATTACCTGCAATATCGACCGCGCTACCCAAATGATCTTTACGATTTAATCTCACAGGAATTTCAATTAGATGGGCAAGGCAAGCTTCTCGATCTCGGTTGTGGGATTGGCTTGGTAGCGATCGCCTTACACGATCGATTTCAATCTGTTTTGGGTATCGATCCCGATACAGAAATGCTCGAAGTTGCCAAGCAAGAAGCTAAACTGGCTCATGCTTCAAATATCACTTGGGTAAGGGATTTAGCAGAAAATATTTCCCCGGCAATTGGTACATTTTCCCTTGTCACCATTGGTCGTGCTTTTCATTGGATGGATCAAGAATTGGTGCTACAGCGTAGCTACAATGTGCTCGATCGCACCAGTAACGCTAATAGGGGGATAGCGATTATTCAAACTGAAAAAGATATTTGGTCAAATGACTCTGTTTGGGCACAAAATGTGCTAGCGACGATCAAACGGTGGCTAGGAGAAGAGCGGCGTGTGGGATTGAGTAGCGTTCCTTTGCTCTACAAGTCTGATTTAGAAGTTTTGGATCGATCGCCATTCGTTCGGATTAAGCGCCATAAGATTGACTTTCAAAAACACTGGACGATTGATAATTTTATTGGTTATCTCTACTCCACCGCTTACTGCCGTCGTGATTACTTTAATGGCGATACTTCCGAATTTGAGGCGGAAATTAAAGCAGCAATTCTCAGTGCCGAACCTTCAGGTCAGTTTGTTGAAGATGTACCGATTTCTGTTTACTTGGGTTTTAAGGACTGACCAACCTATAGGAATCCTAAATCATTTGTACGTCATTATTTACCTCAATTTTGGATCGTCAAATATGAAAATATCCGTTGCAGACTCGAAAAGCACAACACAACAAGACAGCAAGCAAGATTATGTAGCGATCGCTAAATCGCTTGCTCAAGAATTTGGTGCTACTGCCATCGAACGAGATCGTCTTGGCGGTACGCCAAAGTATGAACGCGATCGCATTCGTTCTAGCGGTTTGCTCGGTTTGATTATCCCTAAAGAATATGGCGGTATTGGCGAAACATGGATCGCTGCACTCCAAATTTCCCGCGAGTTGGCAAAGACTGATAGTTCTCTAGCCCATGTTTACTCTTATCACCATTTAGGGGTTGTTATCCCGCATCTTTTTGGCACGGAGGAGCGCAAGGCACAGTTCTACAAAGATACGGTGACAAACAATTGGTTCTGGTGCAATGCTCTCAATCCCCTCGATCGCCGTGCCACTTTAACTCCTGATGGTACAGGCTTTTTACTCAACGGTACAAAAAGCTTTTGCTCGGGCTCTAAAGATTCTGATATCTTACCCATAACTGCGGTTCGTCAAGATACCTCGGAACTCACAATTATTGTAATTCCCACTCAAAGAGAGGGAATACAAATCCATGACGATTGGGATAATATGGGGCAACGTCAAACCGATAGCGGTAGTATTAGTTTCGACCAAGTGCGCGTTTATGACTCGGAAGTGTTTGGCGATCGCACCCGTGCTGATATTCCTTTCCGTACTTTACGAGCTTGTTTGACGCAAATCAATCTTGCCCATATTTATCTGGGTATTGCGGAAGGAGCATTTGCTGCTGCCAAAGACTATACTTGCACCCAAGGACGACCTTGGTTGACTTCCAATGCTCCTAGTGTGACGGAAGATCCCTACATTCTGAAGCACTACGGAGAAATGTGGGTCGATCTGCAAGCGGTTAGCAGTTTGACGGATCGAGCCGCCGCCATTCTGCAAGCAGCTTGGGAAAAAGGCATAGATTTAACAACAGAAGAACGTGGAAAATGCGCGATCGCGATCGCAACGGCAAAGGTTGCTGCCACAAAAATAGGTTTAGATGTGACTACTCGCATTTTTGAAGTGATGGGGGCGCGTGCTACCACCAGTAAATACGGTTTCGATCGCTACTGGCGTAATCTGAGAACGTTTACGCTACATGATTCTGTTGACTACAAAATTCACGATCTGGGTAATTGGGTACTCAACGATCAGCTCCCCAATCCCAGCTTTTATACGTAAAAATCATCATTCAAAAAGGATGTTTGATCTTCAATTTTTCTCCAGCAACTTGGTTGATGGGGTGAGAGCATCCCGATTTTGTAAAGGACTTACGCAACTGACACAATTAGTAGGGTGCGTCAGGCGATCGAACCCTAACGATCTCGTTCAATCGCTGCGTCAGACGCACCCTACAAAATCGGGATACTCCCGATGGACTTAAGTGGTGTAACTATGAGCGATCGCACCCCAAAATCTTAACACCCGAAAGTGAACAACTATTAACTCCGGTAAATTTATCGGAATATGGTGGTATACTGCCATAAAGTTAATCTCAATCCCTTCCTTATTGATATTTATGTGGATTAAGTTCTCAGAAGCCAAGCCTTTAGGCATTTTGACTTACTACCGCCAAAATTTCCTTTCGCGGAAAGGTCGCAGTCTTTCGCTGCTGTTTGCAACCGGACTCGGCTTGACTCTGGGAGCAGCAGGTTGTGCTTCCAGCGCTAGCACGACGGACACAGCCACTAAACCCACCACCCCGACCAACAGTACCGCACCCACGAAAAGCGTCACTGTTAACATCGGCTTCCAAAAGTCGGCTACCGTTCTCAACGCTCTTAAAACCAAAGGCGACTTAGAAAAAGCCTTAGCAGCCTCCAAATCTTCTGTAAAATTTGTAGAATTTCCGGCTGGGCCACCATTATTAGAAGGAATGAATGCAGGCAGTATTGACTTCGGCTACACAGGAGAAGCGCCGCCAGTCTTTGCCCAAGCTGCCGGAACACCATTAGTTTATGTTGCTTACGAAACATCCAATCCTCAGTCTGAAGGTATTGTGGTTCCCAAGGATTCACCCATACAAACTGTTGCCGATCTGAAAGGCAAAAAAGTTGCTTTTGCCAAAGGATCTAACACCAATTACTTAATAGTTAAAGCTTTAGAAGCGGCCGGACTTCAATACAGCGACATCACTCCAGTTTTTCTCAAACCCGCAGAGGCCCGTGCCGCTTTTGAAGGCGGAAATGTCGATGCTTGGGCGGTTTGGGATCCCTATTTAGCAGCAGCCGAAAAAACCGCAGGCGGACGACTGATTAAAGATGCCACAGGCATCGCGGCTAATCGAGGTTACTATCTCGCTCGTAAGGCTTTTGTTGACGAACATCCTGAGATTTTAAAACTGATTTTAGATGAGGTAAAAAAAGTAGATCGATGGGCGGCAGGCAATCCAGTAGAAGTTGCTAAATTTTTGGAGACACAATTAGGAATAGAAGCCTCCGTCTTAGAAGTGTCAGAAAAGCGACGTAAGTATGGCGTTTCTCCCTTGACGGATGAAGAGATAGCCGGACAGCAGGAAATTGCTGATACTTTCCATAAATTAGAGCTGATTCCTAAGCCAGTTCAGGTTAAAGAAATCGTTTTGAAAGATAGTAAGTAGAGTCATTAGCAAGAGGAAATCAAGGTGAATACTCAATTCATAAAAACCGATGTGCTGGTAATTGGTGGCGGTACGGCTGGCACTATGGCTGGCATCAAAGCTAAACAGGCAAATCCTGACAGCGAAGTGCTGATTTTAGAAAAGGCAAATATTCGCCGAAGTGGTGCGATCGCAATGGGCATGGATGGCGTAAATACTGCTGTCATTCCCGGTCATTCTACACCCGAACAGTACGTCCGCGAAATTACCCTTGCTAATGACGGTATCCTCAACCAAAAAGCCGTTTATCAAACCGGAAAATTAGGCTATGAAGTCATCCAAGAGTTAGAAAGTTGGGGCGTTAAATTTCAGAAAGATGCTCAGGGGAATTACGACTTAAAACAAGTTCACCGCGTCGGTAAATATGTGTTACCAATGCCCGAAGGTAAAGACCTCAAACAAATTTTAACTCGACAGGTGAAACGCCATAAAGTTAAAGTTACAAATCGAGTCATGGCAACCCGCGTCTTAGTACAAAAAGGACGCGCTACTGGTGCTGTTGGCTTTGACGTGCGAAATGGCGATTTTGTAGTAATTCAAGCCAAAGCTGTCATTCTTTCTACAGGTGCTTGCGGCCGTTTAGGACTGCCCGATTCTGGCTATCTTTATGGCACTTACGAAAATCCGACTAATGCCGGAGATGGCTATTCAATGGCTTACCACGCAGGCGCAGAACTTAGTAACATTGAGTGCTTTCAAGTCAATCCATTAATTAAAGATTATAATGGCCCTGCTTGCGCTTATGTTGCCGGCCCTTTTGGTGCTCATACTGCTAATGCCGAAGGTCATCGCTTCATTAATTGCGATTATTGGAGCGGTCAAATGATGCTGGAAATCTGGAAGGAATTAAACTCTGGTAAAGGCCCGATTCAATTAAAAATGACTCATCTCGATGAGGATACGATCGCTGAAATTGAATCAATTCTTTGGTCAAACGAGCGGCCGAGTCGAGGCAGATTTCACGAAGGTAGAGGCGAAAATTATCGCTCTCACGGCGTGGAGATGCACATTTCCGAAATAGGGCTATGCAGCGGTCACAGTGCCTCTGGTGTTTGGGTTAATGAAAAGGCAGAAACAACTGTGCCAGGACTTTATGCAGCGGGAGATATGGCCAGCGTTCCTCATAATTATATGATCGGCGCGTTTGTGTTTGGTAGGTTAGCAGGAACTAATGCCATTGATTACATCCAAGATGTAGATTATGTCGAGCCAGATGCTGAATTTCTGGAAGCTGAAAAAGCGCGAATTTATGCACCTTTAAATCTGCCGAATGGAATTCCTCACACGCAAGTAGAATATAAGTTGCGGCGCTTGGTGAATGATTATTTACAGCCGCCCAAAGTAGGGAACAAAATGGAGATTGGGCTGAATAATTTTGTCCGCTATCACGAAACCTTGGAGGAAATGGGTGCTCGCGATGCCCATGAGTTAATGCGCTGTATGGAAGTTCACTTTATTCGAGACTGTGCGGAGATGGCGGCGAGAGCTTCTTTGTATCGCCGCGAGACTCGTTGGGGGCTTTATCATTATCGATTAGATTACCCTGACAAGAATGATGAAGAGTGGTTTTGCCATGTTAACTTGAAAAAAGAAGAGTCCGGAGAAATGAGATTGTTTAAGCGTCCAGTTGAGCCTTATATTGTGGAGGTGGATTTGCATAAAGAGGATTATGATGTGGTCGCTCGTTGAGTTTTTATCGCGAGTGAATGTATTTTGTAAGTTGGGTTTTACTTTACATATTGCACCATTGTTAAAAGCTTGTAGGGGCGGGTTCGCCAAGAACCTTAAACCGCATAGCAAAAGCTAATAAACCCGCCCCCACCCCACGATTGATTCCTTTATTGACAATGGTGGAATATCTGAATTTTAACCGGATTTCTCTATTAGACTGGGTTTTAACCCAGCGGCTTAAAGAGAAGAGTGCTAAAGCACAACTACGTACCTTTGTTTATTCACAATTAACGATCGCAACTAACTATGGCTTTAATTACACAACGAATTGATGTCCCCGTCACTGTAGATGAGTCCAAGTGTTTGGAAAAATGCCATGTTTGCATTGATGTTTGTCCTTTGGATGTATTAGCAAAAAATCCAGAAACAGGCAAAGCTTACATGAAATACGATGAATGTTGGTTTTGCTTACCCTGTGAAAAAGAATGTCCGACGAATGCAATTACGGTTAAAATACCTTTCTTGTTGCGCTAATTTTGTTCTAATTTGTAGGAATTATAAAACTCATGAATGCTGAGACTGATAGCGAATTAAATCAATGGCTGGAAATGTTGCGATCGCCCGATCTCAGCGATCGCCTTGTTGCCGTTAAAAATCTACAATATTTGGGCGATGAAGAAGCTACAAATGCCCTACTCATTGCCCTGTCTGATGACAGCACTGCCGTTCAGAAAATTGCAATATCTGCTCTTTGGGAAATTGGCAACCCTGTAGCTATTCCCGCTTTAATCGAGTGTCTGGGTTCCGCCGATCTCGATATTCGCCAAGAAGCATTATCGGCGTTGAATGAATTAGTTTCACCCACTGATTTAAAGCAACTCCTAGATGCACTCCACCGCGACAATGTTAATATCAAACTCAACATATTAACTCTGTTGCGGAAGATTCACGATGCTCAATCTTTACCAGATATTTTACCATTCTTTGCATCAAAAATTCCTGAATTGAGAGCAGCAGCAGTTACGACTCTTAGCTATCTCAATCAGGTGCAAAAATGTCCGCAAGCTTTGGCTTTAGTATCTGACATAGATGTCAATGTTCGCCGTGCTACAGCTTTAACTTTAGGACATTTAACAGATCCAGAAGTCATCTCAATTTTGTGTCAAGCACTCAAAAGCGATACTGACTGGCAAGTGCGACGAAATGCGGCTAAATCTTTGGCAATTCATGCAGATTCTGCGGCAATTTCCGCGCTGGAAACGGCGGTAAGTGACGAACAATGGCAAGTTCGCAAATTCGCGTTACAAGCTTTGCAAAAAATGCCAGATGAACGAGTGCTACCTGCTTTAATTAGATCCTTAGCTGATGAATATTCTGACGTGCGAAAAGAAGCTGCGATCGCGCTCGGCAATCTCAGCAATCCGGCAGCGATGAATGCGCTACAGCAATCTCTCGACGATCCCGATAAAGAGGTTGCTATTTTCTCTCAAAAAGCGATTCAGAAAATTCAAAAATTACTGCAAAATTCCCCCAATGGTTAATTCTTCTTCGTTACCAAAAACTGACTCACATCTACCCTCAGAAAAGATCGATCCGCTGGGAGAATTGCGACAGCAAGAAGTTGTAAACTATCTCAAACAAGTCATCGAACCCACCCTCAAAAATGATATAATCAGTTTGGGCATGGTGCGAAATTTGCGAATTGTTGAGGGTTACATTTATTTGCGCCTTTATATTGGTTCGCATCAGCAAGACTTACAAGCAAAAATTGAATCTGTTTTATCACCTATGACCTGGTGTAAAAAAACTTATATTCAAATTTGCACGATCGCCAACGTGCGAACTACTTTAGCTATTTCTAGCGGTAAAGGTGGAGTGGGTAAATCCACAACTGCTGTCAATTTAGCAGCAGCTTTAAAATTACAGGGAGCTAAGGTGGGCTTGCTAGATGCTGATGTTTACGGCCCGAATATCCCTCAAATGTTAGGCTTAGGACAAGCCGATGTAGAGACAGTTAATACTGCTAAAGGTCAGAAATTTTTACCCTTGGAAGCACAAGGAATCAAACTGATGTCTGTGGGTTTACTAGCCGAACCAGAACGCCCTTTAGCATGGCGGGGTCCCGTTCTTCACAAAATTATTACTCAGTTTATTCAAGATGTAGAATGGGGCGAATTAGATTATTTATTAATTGACTTACCCCCAGGAACCGGAGATGCTCAAATTACCATTGTGCAAGAAAGTCCGATTTGTGGAGTGATACTTGTTACTACGCCGCAACAAGTATCTATTTCCGATGTCCGTCGCAATATTTATATGTTTCGCCAAGTCGGGGTTCCGGTTCTTGGCATTATTGAAAATATGAGTTATTTAATTTGCGATCGCGATCGAGAACCGCTGCAAATTTTTGGCAGTGGCGGCGGTAAACAGCTAGCAGAAGAACTCCAAGCGCCCCTCCTTGCCCAGATTCCTATAGATCCGCGCATCTGTGCGGGGGGTGATACAGGAAAACCGCTAACAATTGCAGATCCCAACTCGGCGGTATCTCAGATTTTTATGCAGATAGCAGCAGGGCTAGATGCTACTTTTTCTCCTGCGGGTGCAACTGATATATTGCCCGCGAATATTAATCAAATAAGCAACTAGAGAAGTAATACAAACAAAAATCTACAGAATGTGCTTGCATTTTTGAAGCCATCTGTGGAATAATAGGAGCTTGTCAGAGTTAACTACGGCACACCGATCGATTTATCGTAGTTTGTTGGTCAATAATGATTAGCTCAGCTTTTGCATGGGTATTGCGTTACTTGGTTTTCAATACTTGAAATTTAGGAAGGGATAGTGTTAACCCCATTGAGAGAGAGCCTATTTCCAGCTCGATTGAGGCATTTTTGGAGCAAACTAAAGCATAGTTCGCTCCAAACCTTTGGTTTACTTTTTGCAGTTGGCTTCAGTTTGAGTTTGACAGTTTCAGCCTGTACTCCTACTCAGCAAACAAATTCAACTACTGCCCCAACTTCTACTGCCACATCGGTGGCCAGTTCTAACGCACAACAAAGCAATGTAATTCGGATCGGCTATCAAAAATATGGAACTCTAAGCATCCTTAAATCACGGGGAAGTTTAGAGAAACGTTTGGCTTCCCAAAGCACTTCTGTACAGTGGCTTCAATTTCCCGCTGGTCCTCAATTACTAGAAGCTTTGAATGCAGGCAGTATTGACTTTGGCCATACAGGAGAAGCGCCGCCTATTTTCGCACAAGCTGCTGGCGCACCATTGGTATATGTTGCTAATGAGCCTCCTAATCCTAAAGGCGAAGCTATCTTAGTACCGAAAGATTCTCCCATCCAAGATGTGGCTGGGTTGAAAGGCAAAAAAGTTGTATTTAACAAAGGTTCAAATGTGCAATACCTAGTGGTAGAAGCATTAACAGCAGCCGGATTGAAATATAGCGACATTCAGCCTATTTATCTGCCGCCAGCAGATGGGCGGGCAGCTTTTGAACAAGGTAGCGTTGATGCTTGGGCGATTTGGGACCCGTTTTTTACAGTAGGGAAACGAGCTACAGGTGCTCGCGTTCTTAAGGATGGAGAAGGGCTTGTAGCTAATCGAGAATTCTATCTAGCTGCCAAACCTTTTAACGAGCAATATCCTGACCGGATCAAGGCAATTTTAGAGGAACTTCAAAAAGTAGATGAATGGGCGGCGGCTCAACCAACTGAGGTGGCGAAACTTCTGTCTCCTGAGCTGGGTATTGACGTTCCCGCTTTAGAGGAAATCTCACGGAGACGGCCTTACGGAGTGCAGCCGATTACGGATGAAGTCATTACTTACCAGCAAAAAGTTGCTGATACTTTCTTGGATTTAAAGCTACTTCCCAAACAGGTCAAAATTAGCGAAGTGGCTCAGGTAACTAAACAATAAGTAATCAGGGAGAATACGGCAAATGGAATTATTTTGGTTTATCCCAACTCACGGAGACGGACGCTATTTAGCTTCAGGAATTGGAGGGAGATCTGGCAGTTTTTCCTACTTAAAGCAAATCGCCCAAGCCGTTGATCACTTAGGGTTTACGGGTGCTCTGCTTCCGACTGGGCGCTCTTGCGAAGACGCATGGGTAGTGGCTTCATCCCTAATGTCTGTAACAGAAAAAATGCGTTTTTTAGTAGCAATTCGTCCGGGATTAATGTCTCCAGGGGTAGGAGCGCGGATGGCAGCAACCCTTGACAGATTATCTAATGGGCGCTTGCTGATTAATGTTGTTACGGGCGGCGATCCGGTGGAATTAGCTGGAGATGGAGTGCATCTGAGTCACGACGCACGTTATGAATTGACGGATGAATTTTTGACAGTTTGGAGAGCGATGCTTGAAGGTAGTAACTCCACTAACCTGCGAGATAAAGAAGTCAATTTTAGCGGTGAATATCTCCAAATTAAGGGCGGTAAAGTTCTATTTCCACCTGTACAAACTCCACATCCTCCCTTGTGGTTTGGCGGTTCCTCGCCAATCGCTCAACAAATTGCGGCTAAGCATATTGATGTTTATCTTACTTGGGGAGAACCGCCGCAACAAGTAGCAAAAAAAATTGAAGCTGTGAAAAAATTAGCCGCAGAACAGGGTAGAACTGTGCGGTTTGGAATTCGCCTTCACGTTATTGTCCGGGAAACAGAAAGCGAAGCTTGGGAGGACGCAAATCGATTGATTAAATATGTCGATGAAGATGCGATCGCAGCCGCCCAAAAAGCTTACGCCAGGATGGACTCTGAAGGACAGCGACGTATGACTGAACTGCATACAGGCAGTCGCGAAGCTCTGGAAATTAGCCCCAATTTGTGGGCGGGAATTGGGTTAGTAAGAGGCGGTGCCGGTACTGCTTTAGTAGGAGATCCCGATACCGTTGTTGCACGAATGTTGGAATATTCCGAATTGGGAATTGAAACTTTCATTTTCTCCGGTTATCCCCACTTGGAAGAAGCGTATCGAGTGGCTGAACTGCTATTCCCCCGCTTGCCGTTAAAAAACCAACCGGTTGTAAATCAACCACAAATGTTTAGTCCTTTTGGCGAAATTGTTGCCAACGAAAAGTTTCCCACACAAAAAGAAGTTGTTTCTCCCAGCGCATCATGAACAAAAAATGGTTCAAAAATTACTATTTTCAGCAGGTAATTCCTTGGATTGTACCAATTGTGCTGATTGTTAGCTGGCAATTGTTAGTACAGGTGGGTTGGCTTTCCACAAGAATTTTGCCAGCACCAACAGGTGTTTTAAGTGCAGGAATTAGATTGGCAATTACCGGGGAACTGTTTCACCATATTGGCATTAGTTCTTGGCGGGCGCTGGTTGGTTTCATCATAGGCGGAAGTATTGGTTTGATCCTAGGTTTCCTCAATGGTATTTTTCCAATCGCCGAAAAGCTGCTAGATACTTCTGTGCAAATGATCCGTAATATTCCCCACCTTGCCTTAATTCCCCTAGTAATTGTGTGGTTTGGAATTGGCGATCAAGCGCGATTATTTTTGGTGGCTTTGGGTGTATTTTTTCCAATGTATATCAATACATTTCATGGCATCCGTAGCGTCGATGCCGGATTGATTGAAATGGGAAAAGTCTATGGCTTGAATGCCACGTCTCTTTTGTGGCAAGTTATTCTGCCTGGGGCTTTGCCTTCAATTTTGGTAGGCGTGCGATTTTCTTTGGGGATTATGTGGATCACGCTAATTGTTGCAGAAACAATTGCGGCTGACTCTGGTATCGGTTATATGGCAATGAATGCTCGCGAGTTCATGCAAACTGATGTTGTAGTTTTGAGCATTATCATGTATGCTTTGTTGGGTAAATTTGCAGATGCGATCGCCAGGAAGTTAGAAGAAAAATGGCTGGCTTGGCATCCCAATTATCAGGCAGCTTAAGTCATTAGTCATTAGTCAACAGTCATTAGTCATTAGTCAACAGCCAACATTCAACGGTCAACAGTCAACAGTCAACAATGATTTCGGTGCAACCGGAATCGATATAAGCCTTTTGAGGCAATTGTTAAAATATTGGGGAAACGCTCGACGTTCCACCGTGGAAGCACATTTGTATCGCTGCATTTTTGCGTCAGTAACCTTCAACCAAACAATTGAGGAAAATTCAAGCATGAGTCAAGTTTTGCAAGAAGTGCTGTCTGCTAACCGGGAATATGCTGCCAACTTTGATGACAAAGGCAATTTGCCCCTACCTCCGGGTCGTCGCTTTGCTATTCTAACCTGCATGGACGCTCGCCTCGATCCAGCAAAATATGCTGGGCTAGCAGAAGGGGATGCCCATGTCATTCGTAATGCTGGAGGACGGGCAAGCGATGACGCAATTCGATCGCTCGTAATCTCTTACAAGCTATTGGGAACTCGTGAATGGTTCGTCATTCACCATACGGATTGTGGGATGCAA
The DNA here is from genome assembly GCF_036700785.1 of Microcoleus sp. S28C3. Classification (NCBI taxonomy): domain Bacteria; kingdom Bacillati; phylum Cyanobacteriota; class Cyanophyceae; order Oscillatoriales; family Microcoleaceae; genus Microcoleus; species Microcoleus sp. S28C3. The sequence continues at coordinate 14,334 of NZ_JAUBPO010000115.1, forward strand.
CTCTTTACCGACAGCATCATCCGAGAACTATTGACAAACAGCCTGGAAACCGCTGTAATAGACGAAAACGGTTGGCGAGATGTAGGGCAGGGTTCGGGTTCGACGGAAGGTGAATTTGTCGATTGGTTAACGTTCAAAGATTTGGCAGAAAGCGTGTTTGTGGATGTCAAACGAATTCGCAACCATCCCCTTGTGCCACCAACCATTCCGATTTATGGCTTTATCTACGATGTGAAAACAGGGCAATTGATTGAAGTCCCCAGCGCAACTGAAGTCGGTCGAGCAACAGTTCCAGCGATCGCGTCATCGTAATGGACGATCGCAAAAATGCAGAATGCTTTGCGGTTTTCTCAACTATGAATTAGTGCTTTTCACGCTCTCACTATTATTGCAACTATGAGCCATTTGATTGAATACGAAGACGCAACTGATGAAGTGCGCGTAGTCTATGACGACATTCGCGCGACACGCAAAACCGAGTACATCAACAACTTTTGGAAAGCGATCGCCAACCATCCGCCTACCCTGCAACGTACCTGGCAGAATGTGAAGGAGGTGATGACGGTTCCGGGAGAACTCGATCCCCTGACCCGCGAGTTAATCTACATTGCTGTCAGCGTTACAAATGGTTGCCCATACTGCATTTCATCTCATACAGCCGCAGCGCGAGCCAAGGGAATGGATGATGCCATATTTGGGGAACTGATGGCAATCGTGGCAACCGCAAACGCTACCAATCGACTGGCAAATGGCTATCAAATTCCGGTGGATGAACAATTTAAATTATAAAAGGCGTTCAATCTTAACGACTTATAATCCATCTCTATGGCAACTGAATTAACAGTAGATGTTTCTCAGATTCCCGTTATAGATATCAGTTCGCTGGTATCGGATAATCCCGTAGATACAGTTGCAAATCAAATCCGACAAGCTTGCCGCGACACAGGTTTTTTTTACATTGTTGAGCATGGTGTAGACAAAGGCTTACAAAACCGTTTGGAGCAACTGAGCAGTCAGTTTTTTGCTCTAGATTTAGAAACCAAAATGCAAATTCGGATGGCGCTGGGAGGTCGGGCATGGCGCGGCTACTTTCCGGTTGGAGGTGAACTGACGAATGGTAAACCAGATTTGAAAGAAGGAATTTATTTTGGATCGGAATTGAATCAAACCCATCCGTCTGTTCAAGCAGGCGTTCCCATGTTTGGAGCCAATCTGTTTCCAGAGATTCCCCAGTTTCGCGAAACAATACTGGAATATCTAACAGTTATGACCCAACTGGGTCACACAGTAATGACTGGAATTGCCCTGAGTTTGAACTTAGAAGCATCTTACTTTCGCGACCGCTACACCACCGATCCCCTGATTTTATTTCGCATCTTTAACTATCCATTCCTAAGCAATCCGCAAGGGCAATCCTGGGGAGTGGGAGAGCATACCGATTATGGTTTGCTAACGATTCTCAAGCAGGATGATTTAGGTGGGTTGCAAGTGAAGACACGATCGGGCTGGATTGATGCTCCCCCGATCGCCAATTCATTTGTTTGTAACATTGGCGATATGCTCGATCGCCTCACAGGTGGACTTTATCGCTCTACTCCCCATCGAGTCAAGAATGTGTCGGGACGCGATCGCCTCTCATTTCCATTCTTCTTCGATCCCAATTTCAATGCACAACTCCACCCGATCGAAATCAAGGGAGCGATCGTCGATGACAACAAGAACGAACGTTGGGATAAAGCCAGCGTTCACGAGTTTCGCGGCACTTACGGCGATTATGTCCTGAGCAAAGCTGCAAAGGTTTTTCCCCAATTGCGCCAGGAAGTTTTGTAAACAGTCACCCATTGGTGACAAGTTAAGGCTCAAAGCCAGTTTTCAAGGGGATTTTCGGAGGTAGCTCAAAGAAAAAAGGTTCTCCACTGCCGACATTATAACTCTAATGTCAACTGGGGCTTAAATCCCTGCCAGATGAAAGGATAAGAAGCAAGTTCTTATCCTTGGTAGTCAGCGATCGCTTTTTGCCCTATAACTACTGCAACTATTACCAGGGGAAGACACTCATCCACTTGGATAAATGATTTTATTTCAATCGCTGCTGGCTGGGCGATCGCGCTTATTCTAAATTCCCTGCTTTCTTAACAGCTTGTTTCAAGTCTTCAAAGGTAATATTACCCTCTTCATCTCGATACGTCGCTAGCAGTTCCGCGGGGCTAGTACCTGTTTCTGCTAAAATGACTGCATTTAACCCAGGACTTAAAAAAAGCTCATTACTCGATATTTTGCCATCTTGATCGCCATCCAAGGCATTAAAAAGAGATTGAAGCTCTTGCTCAGTTGCCATAAGTTTCTATTTGAATTAGTTTTTTCAATTCAATATCCCATAATGTTGAAAAAGATGCAAGGAAAGTTACCTTTTACCCTGGCAGATACAAGCTGTTGCTGTCGTTTGGGCGTGTGCGTGTAGATACCTGGAAGTAGTCGCTACCGATTCATGCCCTAACGTCTGCTGCACCAAATGAATCGGCGCGCCCCTGTCTAGTGAATGCGAAGCGTGGGCGTGACGCAACCAATGGGGCTGACCTTTCCTGTAATCCCAGCGCGGTTCCCCAGCATCGTCTTCACCCCCGCTATTTGGAAGGTAGAAGATATCAGGTGTTTTGCTTTATCCAACATTTACCCACAAGCGGGGATTTTTAATTACCTGGTTTCCAAACTACTTCTTCAACTTTGAGCTGCTTGGGAATTAAGCCGAGTTCAAAAAAAGTATCCGCAATTTCCTGTTGCTCGGCAACCATATCAGCTTGGATCGGTTCAAATCCATAACTCCGCCGTCGAGTCACTACATCTAAGATAGAAACATCAATTTTCAGAATGGGAGCGAGAATCTTGACTACTTCTTCGGGATTCGCATCAGCCCAAGTCGCTACTGCTTGAGTTTCTTCTCTAATTGCCTCAATGATTTTGGAATTAGACTGAGTAAATGAGCGATTACCTAAGTAAAAATCTCGGTTAGCTGCTAGTCCTTTACTATCTTTAACAACACGAAGATTTACTTGCGATTGAGCTGCTGCATAAAAGGGATCCCAAATTACCCAAGCATCTACGTTACCTTGTTGGAAGGCAGCTCTGGCATCGGCTGGTGTCAGGTTGGCCGGCTCAATATCAGTCCATTTTATCCCTGCGGATTTCAGTGCTTTTGCTAACAGGTAATTGGCGCTTGAACCTTTTGTAAAAGCTATTTTCTTACCCCGCAAATCCGCAAGGGTTTGAATTGGTGAATTAGCAGGAACTAAAATACCTGAACTGCGGTCTTTGGGGGCGCTACCGCCAATGTAAAGCAGAGGTGCATTAGCAGCTTGGGCAAAGACTGGAGGAGCGTCCCCGGTGCGTGCGATGTCGATGCTGCCGGCGTTTAGTGCTTCCAGCATGGGGGGGCCTGACTGAAATTCTTTCCACTCAACTGATATACCTAGAGGCTGCAAGCGTTTCTCTAAACCGCCTCTAGCTTTGACTAGGGTGAAGGGGTCTAATTTCTGATGGCCGATGCGGACTACCTGAGCTTGAGCTGCTGCGGGGGAAGCGGCGGGGCTTGCAGAGCCCGTAGGGGTGGGAGTATTGTTACAGGCGGCGATCGCCCAATTTAAACTGATTCCCAATAGAAATAGCGCTGCTAGGGAAAGGTGCGATCGCCATAATTGAGCAAGGAATGAAATTAGTCTTTTGAGCATAAACAATAATATTGTTTGTTGGTAACTTTCCGATCAGAGACTTCCAACTAATTCGGGTTTGCCACTGTGTAACGCACCAACAAACTCTTGCAACTGCGATCGCAATCTTTGTTCTGTTTCCTCTTCAAGTTGTACGCTTGTTTCGTCATAACTTTGGATCTGCGTGTCTAAAACATAGACACCAGCCAAGATATGACTAGCGCCCAGCTCGGATAATACTGGTTTGAGGGCGTAGTTAATTGCTAATAAGTGACCCAGCGTACCTCCGGTGGCTATGGGGAGAATAACTTTACCAGCTAAACTCTTCTGCGGGAGCAAATCTAAATAAGCTTTGAGTACGCCTGTGTAGGCTGCTTTGTAAACAGGTGTGGCGATGATTATGCCCTTGGCTTCTACTACTAAATCATTGACTGCTTTCAAGTCTGAGCTCGCGAATTGTCCGTAAATTAATACCTCTGGCGGGATATCGCGGACGTTGATAAATGCCGTACTCAGTCCCTCTTTCTCGACAGCGCGGCGGGCGTATTCCAGGACGGCAAAGGAACGGGATGGATGAGACGGGCTACCTGCGATCGCAACAACATTAGGCATTTAATAGTCCTCCTATTTTTGACTCATTTAAAAATGAACGATTTACGGAATCGCTCATAAATACGGTAACTCAGTCGGTTTACCGTATTTAATAGATAGTAAGCTAGCACGGTCAATTTTAAAAAGCAAGTAAGTTGAGATGTAAAGTTTGATAACTCTTATACAAATTTTGTGCGATCGCGAATCTCTGCCCAAATCAACTGTCCGGTTATTTCCCCCCAATACAGCAGACTCTCACCGGACTCAAAAACAGAAACCGGTTAGCCACCGGATGCGGGTTCACCCAGAAGTAAGGGAAGGAGACTTACCCCTGAGGGTCGCTAGAACAAGCAGAACCTTTACAGGAACAGGGTTTGCTTGTTCTTAACAATTATTTATCAAAGTTCCCGAATATTGGGGAAAAATTCTCTTGCTTTTTGTAGAGACCTATGCAATACTCTTGTTAAATCGCAAAATACGCTAAATCGACTGATTTACAGTAGATTAAAGTTAGAGATGCTAATCTGCTCTTCACCCGAATCTGTGAGCAGCAGGCTAATTAACACTTGCTTAACAGCAACTTTTGAAAGCGAAATAAAGTTAACACTTAACTTTTAACTGTTAATTGTTATGAGCCTGTGCAATAAATTGTGAGATATATGGAGGTTTTTTATAATGGAATTAGGACTCTCAGGAATGCGCTTAGAATTAGTAAAACTCCAGAAGTCATTTGGAAATATTGAAATTTTGCGGGATATCAACCTCGAAATAAATCCCGGAGAATTTGTAGCAATTGTGGGTCGCAGTGGATGTGGCAAAAGTACCTTGCTGCGCTTAATCGCCGGACTAGAAAATCCCAGTCAAGGCACGGTCTTTCTAGACGGAAAGCCGTCTAAACAACTTAACTCCAAAGTGAGAATGATGTTTCAGGATGCACGGCTACTACCTTGGCAAAAAGTGCTGGCTAACGTGCAATTAGGGCTACTAAATGCCAAAGAAAGCACTCGCTATAAAGCGATGCAAGTTCTTCACGCTGTAGGGCTTGGCGATCGCGCCAGCGATTGGCCGGCTGTACTCTCCGGCGGTCAAAAGCAAAGAGTTTCTTTAGCAAGAGCCCTCGCCTGCGAACCCCACTTGCTGCTGCTTGATGAACCCCTCGGCGCGTTAGATGCTTTGACCCGTATTGAGATGCAGCAATTGTTAGAAAATTTGTGGCAAGAAAAAGGATTTACCGCGCTACTGATCACTCACGACGTAGAAGAAGCAGTGGTGCTAGCGGACAGAGTTATTTTAATAGAAAATGGTCAAATTGCAATGAACTGTTCTATTAATATCCCACGACCGAGGCAGAGAGGAAATGCTGTATTTGCAGCGAAAGTAGAGACGATTTTGCAGCGCGTTATGGAGCAAAAAGAAAGTAGTAAAGATGCAGAAAAGTTGGCAATAGCTGCGTTTCGGGAAACGGTAATTGGCATAAATTATCTCAATAGCAAGTTGTCTGGCTCAGTCGGACTTATTATGCTAAATTCTCAGGAGAATGCCAACTAATTAGGGCTTGCTGAATAGATAGTAATAAATATGTAGTGAAGTTTAATTACAGTAATTGAATACATAGGATAATTGTATAAATAACACAATCAAATTTTGTGATTTTAATATTTCTTTACGCGCTCGAATGTAGATTGAGTTACACTTATGCTATAGCAATCCTATATGATTTGTGAGAATTTACCATAACTGTGAAGCTTGGGGAAATCAAATATCTGATAATGAGTAACTAATTTAAATATATATTTGACGGCAGCAAATGTCTTACACATATGATAGCATTTCCTAATCCATTGTGAGTGCTTGTAACCAAATATCTTCAATTGGATTCTGAGTCGGATCGTTGGGTGCAAATTTCAAACAAGTGATTTTCCAATCAGATTCTTCTTGCACGATTATTTACCACTGATAAAAAGTCTTTAACCTCTGCTGAATAATGATATTTAGCGCCATCCCAAATTAATGCTATCCGCTTGTCGTTATATTGGCTCATCAGATATTTTAAATATTCGTAATTGCTCAACTAGGGGAAAAAAGGGAGCCATCAATAGAGAGAGCTTGTTGAATAGATTGATAAGCAGTTAAACCTTGACGCTTCCCAGTATTGACAACTGAACGAACAGCAGCAAATAAATCTCGCCCCCATGGAGAACGGAAGCCATTAAGTAGTTAAGCAAAATTAATTACATAATTATCTCCAAATTCTTTAAGAATTATTTCTACAGATGAAACAAGAGATTGCCAGCTAGAGTAGGCATCTATTTCGAGCCATTGATATTTGATCAACCGCCACAAAATCTCTATTAAATTCAACTCAGGTGAATAATTCCAATAGTTCGGACAGTTTTTAAGCAGCTAGAGTACCATAAGACAAGACTGAAGGAAGGTTAGGGTGATTTAAAATCA
>NZ_JAUBPO010000116.1:0-20885 GCF_036700785.1 Microcoleus sp. S28C3
TCAGATTGCACTCACTTTTTTCACTTCTCTGCTGCAAAAGCGATCGTATCCCTCTTTAAAAACTGTCCGGAGTATTGTCAAATGATACGAGATAAAAATTGAGAATTGCTATAATCTTATCACCTAGAATTATAGGGATTCAAAGGTAGCGGTGAAACCATCTAAGCTCAAGCATTCTTCCATAAATTCCTCTACATCGTTGACATTCTCAATCTGATACTCCATGATGCGTTGAGCATCGCCTTTCATCTTTTTGGAAGAAAGAGGCGTGGCCGGATATTTGGCAGCGATCGCTTTGAAAGCTTTGGAATGGATATCCCAGCTTGCAGCAGAACATTTTATGATTAAAAGCCACATGATTAAATTCCTCCTTGGGTTTGGTTTACTAACAGTCTGGCACCAGTAAAACTTAGCTCGATAGTGCCGACAAATCAAGGGATTCTGTTGTTTGGAAAAAAGCTAAAAGCCGAGCCACTATGCGAGCGACACCACCCTTAACATTAGACTCAACATTCAAAGGCATCACCGGATCGTGGAGTGATAAGCGTAACAGAAACCAGCCGGATTCACTAGCTGAGGTACAGGAAATTCGCAGACCTTCGTAGTTATTGGGAACAATTTTCCAGTCGGCTTGGGTTGAGACAAATTCTTGCAGTTGCTCAATAACGCGATATCCTTGGGCTTGGAAATCATCCCCACTAAGTTTAATCCGAAATTCTGCACTTTCTTCGGGCTCTTTTAAATTTGCAATTAAATCGGGCAAAGATTGATTTGCTAGCTTTGATTTAGCCAATTCAATCAATAATTTGCTGACCAAATAAGCGCCATCATCCAGAAAGTAATTTTCTTTCAAAGCTCCATGTCCAGAGGTTTCAATCGCCAGCCATGATTCCTGCCCGGCTTGATTGAGGCGTATCGACTCGTCAATCACATTTTTGTAGCCGCGTTTAAAGCGATGGTGAATCCCTTTTAAATCTTGTTCGATGAATTGTGTCAAGCCATCGGAGGTGATAGAATCGGTGACAATGGTAGAGCCTGGGTGTTCTTGTAATACGATCGCAGAAATCAAGGCAATTAAGCGATTGCGATTGAGTTCCTTGCCAACTCCATCAACGGCCGCACTGCGATCGACATCGGTATCAAAAATAATCCCAAAATCAGCTTGATGTTCAATTACCGCTTGACAAATTGACTGCATTGCCTGTTTATCTTCGGGATTTGGCACGTGATTGGGAAAAGTACCATCTGGTTCTAAAAACTGACTGCCCATGGTGTCTGCACCTAAAGGTTTTAAGACTTTATCAACATAAAAGCCGCCAGCACCATTGCCTGCATCCACAACAATTTTTAATCCTGTTAGCGGTTGCTCAAAATTATCGGGGTGATTGACTGCTTCCCTAATCTTTGTGACAAATTGGTTAGTATAAACTGAGATAAAATTATGCTTTGTAATTTTACCGGGCGATGAGGCTGGCTGAAAGTAATTGCTTTGGGCTAGTGTTAAGAGATCTGTAATATCCTGCTTTTGTAACCCACCTTTGGCAGTGAAAAACTTTAAGCCATTTCGATTAAATGGCAAATGGCTAGCAGTGAGCATAATCGCGCCGTCGCAATCAAAACCAGGGGTAATGGTACTCATAAACATGGCGGGAGTTGAGGCCATTTCAAAGTCGTACACGGTTGCACCAACTGAGGCGATTCCCTCCATGACTGCTTGCATTAAGGTTGGCCCTGATAAGCGACTGTCACGCCCGATCGCGATCGTTAATTCTGCCGCTGGTTTCTTGACTTTTTGCACCAGCCAACTGACAAATGATTTACCTAAGATTGTCGCAACTTCGGGCGTTAGGTTGACTTTTTCATGGGGAACGCCTTCGAGGGCGATACCGCGAATGTCTGATCCATTTTGAAGTTTTGTCCAGTTGAAGATTTGCATAATAATAATTGATGGTAATTAGAAAAATAGGAGTCGGCTGTTGAAACCGATCATACAAACTTTCCTCTGCGGCCAATTCGACTGAGCGCTAGCCGAACGTCTTTCGCGGACTAAGAAATAAACAGGGGAGAAATCTCGGATTGGGTATTATTAGTCATTAGGGTGACCGAGTTTTTCAATTCAATCAGCTAATCGGCATTTAAGTTGTATTTAAAGAAACAATCCCAGTCTTGTGGGTGGGATTTGAGCAACGCCCAAAATATCCAATCGAAATGTTTAACAGCTTACTGAGAATTTTTGCCCCATCACCGCTAAGATTAAGTTCTAATTCCTTAGTCGCGTTCAACGCTGTAAATTGCCTGCAAGCGGAACTCACCATGAGGGGGAACTTCCACAATATCTGTAGCTGCATTGGTCGTTTCTACGCACAGTAAACGCTGATAATCTGCATCATCAAGGTCGGCCATATTTGCAGAAATTGTCACCCAGGGATTCCACACTACGACGGATTTACTACCCGATGATTTAATGCGAATCCGACGATTGAGGGCGCTATCGTCAATGACTAATTCATTGGTGACATCAAGATAAATGCGATCGACTTCACCTGTTACGACCACTGCACCCACTTGAGTTTTTTCGACACCACCATCAGCTTTATCAAGATACTGGCTATTTTCTAAACCTAAAACCTGCACGCGGTTGATATCGCCGACTTGGAAATAGGTGTGCAAAGCTTGGGTGAGGGGAAATGCTTTGTCGCCTAGATTGCGGGTGATTAATTCTACAGTGAGGGTGGTGCCGATCGTAATTGCGATCGCCAGTTCAAAGGCTTGCGGCCAAATTGCTCTAGTTTCATCGGTATCCTTGAGTCCTAGAGTGACTTTGGTTGCGCCGTCTGCGGTTGTGGCGGTTTCTAGCACATTCCAGAGGCGATTCCGCACAAAGCCATGACTCGGACGCCCCAAGGCTTCGGGATCGGGGCCAAACCAGGGCCAACAGATGGGTATACCGCCTTTGATGGCTTTGCCTTCGGCATAGTAGGCTTTTTCGCTGACGAACATCAAGTCTGTGGTTTCGGCGGCTGGTTGAAAGGAGAGCACTTGACCGGAATACACAGAAATTAAGGCTTTGGCTTGACCGTTGTCGATGTGAATCATCGGGAAACCACCGTTTCCGGTGGCGAAGGTGAGGTTCCCGGCAATGCCGTAGTCTGTGTTTAATTGGTCAATACTCATGCTGTTGGCTTGGTGAATTGCTTTACAATTATCCGATATTATGGTTGCTAGATTGATTAGATTGTTGAGTTTGACCTAGGAGGGTGCGATCGACACAACGATGCCCTCAGATAAAGGAATTGGGAGTGCCAACCGATCGCGAGGGGATGTGCGATCGAACCCACCGACACACCTTGCTGAGTTCTCCGCAAGCAAGCTAATACAGCAATTCATCAAAACACGGCGCAGCCGCAAAACTCCGCATCTATTCGAGAGTTATTTGACGCGACAATTGCCAGGGATGCTCCGAAAACAGGGCAAAGAGCGCTGTCCGACTGACTGCATCGGCTAGCGTTCGCATCGAAACTTCACTTGTCAGCGGCGGAGTTTCGCCAAAACCCGGTAAGTCAACTGCGATCGCTTCCGGTTCGGAGTTACTGAATCAAGCTATGGATGACTCAGGAACATTTCAGCCGTTGAGCCGTATTCAATTGAGAGTCGATCTACTCTCATGCGCCCCAATTCACAACTCCTGACGAGTCGGACGGATAATCATTTCGTTGACATCCACATCACCGGGTTGCTCGATGGCATAGGCAATCGCCCGGGCGATCGCATCCGCATCAATGGCGATTGAATACAACTGATTTATCCCTGATGCCGTCTCACCATGAGTGATGGTACTGGTTAACTCAGTCGCAACCGCACCGGGGGAAATGTTGGTAGAACGAATTTCACCGTTTGACTCCAGCCGCAGCCCTTCGGAAATCGCTCGCACGGCATACTTTGTAGCACAGTAAACTGCCGCCGCCGGAAATACTTTGTGTCCTGCAACCGACGACAAGTTGATTACGTGTCCAGACTTCTGTTGGCGCATAGTCGGCAGCACTGCTGCGATGCCGTAAAGTACGCCTTTAATGTTGACATCAATCATTTGATCCCACTCATCGACCTTAATCTGGTCAAGGGGAGCCAGTGGCATTAAACCCGCATTGTTGACCAGCACATCAATGCGTCCGTAGGTTTCCAGCGTTGCGTCCGCCAATGCTTGCATCTGGGCGCGATCGGCAACATCGGTGACTCGATAGGCAGCGGTGCCACCTGTTTTTTCGATTGCAGCCACCAAGTCCTTGAGTCTATCTTCGCGGCGGGCAGCAAGCATCAGTTTGGCTCCGCTGGCGGCTAAACGATGGGCGGTGGCTTCACCTAAACCGCTACTTGCTCCAGTAATGATGACAACCTTGTTTTCAATCTCAGACATATTCACTCCTGTTAGTTGATTAAATCGGCTGATGTTAGGGCGATGGGAACGTGCCTTGTACAGAAGGCGATCGCAGAATCAAACAAGTCTTTATTGAGCGACTGGTTTACAGAAACACTAAAAAAGGGACTCCTAGTGGATCTGTGTAAAACCGATCGCAAATCCGCTTAATTACCAAGCGCGATCGTATTGAATTGGAGCAGGCACCGACTGACGTAGTTGCTTGGCAGCCCGCATCGGCCAATAAGGATCGCGCAGCATTTCTCTGGCAAGTAATACCATATCTGCTTGACCTGTACGGATGATGTGGTCAGCCTGCGCGGGTGCAGTAATCATGCCAACTGCTCCGGTGGCGATGTTCCCGGAGCGTCGAATGCTCTCGGCAAAGGTAGTTTGATAACCTGCACCCGTGGGAATCTTTACACCCGGTACAATGGCGCCTGAGGAACAATCGATTAAATCAACGCCCAGTGACTTTAATTTATAGCTGAGTACAATACTTTGTTCAATGTCCCAACCATTTGGAACCCAATCGGTTGCAGAAATGCGAACCCAAAGCGGTGTTCGATCCGGCAAAACATTTCGTACCGCTTCTACGACTTCACATAAAAACCGGATGCGATTCTCAAAACTGCCACCATAGTCATCTGTCCGTTGATTGCTCAAGGGAGACATAAATTCATGCAGTAGGTAGCCGTGAGCCGCATGAATCTCTATTAGGTCAAATCCGGCTTCTAGGGCGCGTTGGGCTGCGCTGACAAAGAGTGTCGTCTGCTTCTGAATGTCTTCGATACTCAGAGCGGTCGGGGCGGGGGTATTGGGTTCAAAAGGAATGGCGCTAGGCGCGATCGAAGTCCATCCCCCTTGAGATTCCGAAAGCACCTCGCCGCCATCCCACGGAAGTGCTGTACTGGCTTTTCGACCTGCATGAGCAAGTTGAATTCCAGCAACCGCACCGTTGCGGTGAATTAACTCGACGATTCGCGCCAGCATTTCAATGTGAGCATCTTGCCAGATTCCCAAATCTTGCGGCGTAATTCGTCCTTCAGGCTCGACTGCTGCTGCTTCAGTCATCACCAGCCCTGCCCCTCCTACGGCTCGACTGACGAGATGAACCAGATGCCAATCATTCGCGAACCCATCAACACTGGAATATTGACACATGGGAGAAACTGCAATGCGATTTCGGAAGCTAACGCCACGTTGATCGAAGGGCTCAAATAAATGGGACATGGTTGTAAACCCGTGATTTATAAAATGCTACAGATGTCAATCAAGTACAGACTTTCTTGACGCTGGGAAGTTGACTGACTTCATTCCACCAAGTCCGCAGTTTCGGAGTTTGAGCGATCGTGGCTTCGTACTCTGGGGTCTGCGATAGGTAGGTGAAGACGGGAATTAGCTAGAAATCGGCAATGCTCAGTTCGTGACCGAGCAAATACGGGTGTCCTAAAGTTAGGGACTCGATCGCCTCTAGTGAAATCTTTACAGGTGCGACGGCAGCTTTGTCAACCTACATCCCGAATGGACTTGTCATTTTGAGGTATCAAGAGCAACGACAAAATTACTTGTCTAAAACCTCAATCTTTATTGTTAGCAAAACCGGGGATTACTAGAAAAAAACATAAAAGTGTCAGAGTAATTATGCAGTAGTTTGGATAAATCCGCAAGCATGGCTTGACTAAAAACGATTTCAACTAATTTTTTTTAGCGATCGCCGATCGGTGAACGTACACCACGATAAAATCGCTCCCTACAAAAAAGCAATCAACATCACTCCACCCAGCCTGAAATTGATTGAAAAAATTAACTTGATTTAATCTTTCCGCCCTCATCGGGTTGAGGTGAAACATTACCCATAATCAAGCCCCAATGGCTCGATCGACTTGCAAGAGGTTAAGCTTTTTGTGAGGAGAGAAACTCTTTGGTATCAGAAAATACCTGGTTCTATAGTTGCAGTTGCCCTCGCTCCCCAACTACAGTCAACCGACTAAACATAGTCAACACATTAGACACTATAATATAACTTTATACTTTTTTCATAAAGTTGTGCAAGAAGACTTCCGACTGATCGTTGACTTAGTTCTAGTTCTCGCTGCTGCCGCAGCAGGAGGACTCTTTGCATCGCTGTTGCGACAGCCGGTAATTCTCGGGTATCTCCTGGGAGGGATCGTAATTGGGCCGGCCGGTTTGGGGCTGATTAAAGAATTAATTCAGGTAGACACCCTGGCTGAATTTGGGGTTGCTTTTCTGTTATTTGCCTTGGGAGTGGAATTTTCTTTCGCCGAACTCCAGAAAGTAAAAGCCATTAGTTTGGGCGGGGGGGGCTTGCAAATTGTGCTGACGATCGCCATTACTACTGCAATTTCCTTGGCTGTAGGCTGGGTAGAATCGCCCGCTCAAGGCGTGTTTTTAGGAGCGATTCTGTCGCTTTCCTCGACCGCAGTCGTCCTGAAATGCTTGATGGAGCGCAATGAATCCGGTACTTCCCACGGTCAAGTCATGCTGGGAATATTAGTAGTTCAAGATTTGGCTTTGGGGCTAATGCTAGCAGTTTTGCCGGCACTCAACCAGCCAGCAGAAGCGATCGGCATGACGGTAGCGTGGGCCCTGCTGCGGATCGGGTTATTTGCTGCGGGTGCTGTAGTCGCTGGCATTTGGATGGTACCGCAGTTGCTGCGCTACCTCGCGAAAACAGAAAGTCGCGAACTGTTTTTGCTGGGAGTTGTGGTTTTGGCTTTAGGGATTGCGCTGCTTACAGAATATTTGGGTTTTTCGATCGAGATGGGTGCATTTGTGGCGGGTTTAATGATTTCGGAGGTGGAATATGCCGACCAAACTCTAACTTATGTCGAGCCTTTGCGAGATATTTTTGCATCCTTATTTTTTGTCACCATCGGAATGTTAATTGACCCGGTGTTTCTGTGGAACCATCTAGAAGTAATTCTGGGACTGGTATTTATAGTATTTGTCGGCAAATTCTTGATTATAACGCCGATCGTCAGATTATTTGGCTATCCGCTAAAAACAGCATTGATCGCAGGTTTGGGCTTAGCTCAAATAGGAGAATTCTCCTTTGTACTCGCTAGTTCCGGCCAAGCTATGGGGCTGGTTTCGCGGAACGTTTACCTGTTAATTTTAGGAACGACAGCCGTCACCCTCGTGCTGACTCCGTTTGTATTGAGAAGCGTGCCGCAGTTATTGAAATGGGCGGAAAAATTCGGGCCTTTGCAGCGCTATTTTGACGAAACATCTCAACCTGTGGCAATAGCTGAAACTTTGCCGGAACAAAATTATGTTGTGGTTTGCGGCTACGGGCGAGTCGGCAGAATTTTAGTCAAAATGCTGCAAAGCCGCAACTGTTCTGTTGTGGTGATCGACGAGTCAGAAAGTAGAATTCAAGACTGCAGAGTCCAAGGAATTCCTTACATTTACGGGAATGCTGCCAGCTTGCACGTATTGGAAGCCGCGCGGGTGGAACGGGCAAAAGCAATGGCGATCGCCCTTCCCGATCCCATGAGCACTCGCTTGTGTCTGAAGCGGGCTTTAGAATTAGTCCCGGATTTGGATATTGTGGTGCGGGCCAACCAAGATAAAGACATCGAACTGCTTTACCAACTGGGGGCCTGGGAAGTCGTGCAGCCGGAGTTTGAGGCGAGTTTAGAACTGTCTGCCCACTTGCTGGCTGGAATCGGGATCTCGGCCACCGCGATCGCGCGGGAAGTGCAGCAAATTCGCAGCAGCCGCTATCTGGAATTGCGGCCGCCGCGCGAACCTTTGGCGGTTTCGCGGGATTTGAAAGTGGCGGTTCGAGATATGAACAGCGAGTGGTACAGCTTGCCGTTAGGTTCTCCCATCGCTAGCATGACTCTGGAAGAAACTAACTTGCGACAGTTGACAGGGGTCAGCGTGATGGCGATCGTCCGCAAGAATGGCGAGGAAATTGATTATCCTAACGGCAAGACAGCTTTGCAGTTGGGCGATCGACTTTTTGTAGTGGGAGAACCCGAAGAACTCATCAGTTTTGAGTTGCTGGCGAAGGGCGAAGTTGCAGTGCCGCAGGGCGACAGTTCCTGCCAGTGGCTGAGGCTGCCAGCAAACAGCCCTTGGGCGGGCAAAAAACTATCAGAGGTAGATTTGCTGACCCAGTACGGGGTGCAGGTGCGGGCGATCCGCCGGGAAGGGAAATTTACTCGCTGGCCGGACGGAACTACCAATTTGCAAGAAGGCGATCGTTTGCTGCTGTGCGGCGGCTTCTACGAACTCGGCTTGATGCAGCGGACGGCCTCGCCACCTGTTCGGCAATCTGCTTTAAAGCTGCCTTTTATTACCGCCCAAGTCAGCGAAAAGCTGTTTAGCGATTAGGGAAGGAAGAGGGAAGAGGGAAGAGGGAAGAGGGAAGAGGGAAGAGGGAAGAGGGAAGAGGGAAGAGGGAAGAGGGAAGAAGGAAGAAGGAAGAGGGAAGAAGGAAGAGGGAAGATTTTTCCCCTCTCCCAATCTCCCCCTCCCCCACTCTCCCACTCTCCCACTCTCCCACTCTCCTCAGCCGTTGGGTTTGATATAAGCAATTGCTGGTCGCGAAATCAGAATTTGTTGGTCTGACGGATCGAGGAGGCAAATGCAGCTATGATCCTGCCAAAAAATTCTGCCCGCTAGTAAGTCGCCAGTCAGGAGTTTGATCTCCACCTGTTCTTTGTCTTTGATGTAGCTTTGTATTAAGCGAACGCTGGGCAATCCGGTTTCAAATTCAGACATAGTTCAGAAAAATATAGTCAAATATTACCTTAAACCATATTCTTCTGTTTATACGGTTTAAACCGTAATGGTCCAACTACAAGCGCCTCTACCGGATCGGGGAGAAACCCGCTGGCGGCGAATTTTCGACCGATATTCATTGAGCCATTGACATCAGCATTAATTAGATATCGCTGTGGAGTTATAAATATTATATGTGTTGATATTGCACTAGAAAGGACGATAAATTGCATAAAGTTTTATAATAGTGGGAAATTGGTAATTTGGCGATCGAATTATCTAATCAGTGTTAACCAAAAGAGGTTTGTTTTTATGCCGATCGAGTTTGCGAAGTATCAGGGACTGGGAAATGATTTTATTCTGATTGACAACCGCCACTCGTCAGAACCGGCGATTACACCAGAACAAGCTGTGGATTTGTGCGATCGACATTTCGGGATTGGCGCAGACGGCGCGATATTTGCTCTTCCGGGTCAAAACGGCACTGACTATACGATGCGGATTTTTAACTCCGACGGTTCGGAACCGGAAATGTGCGGCAACGGGATTCGCTGTTTGGCTAAGTTTATCGCCGATTTGGAATCGTCGGAAATTCATCCCTCCCAACCCCCCCAAGCTTCGGCGGGGAGTGAATCTAAGACTGAGTACCGGATTCACACCGGTGCGGGCGTTATTATCACCGAATTGCGATCGGACGGTCAGGTTAAGGTGGATATGGGAGTTCCCCGGCTGCTGGCTGCGGAAATTCCGACAACTTTGGCCGCACCGGATGCCAAAGTTATAGATGTGCCGATCGAAGTTGCTGATAAATCTTGGTCTGTTACCTGCGTCAGCATGGGCAATCCCCACTGCATTACGTTTGTAGAGGATGTTTCGGCTGTTGCTTTAGAAACTGTCGGGCCTCAATTCGAACACAACAAAGCCTTCCCGCAGCGTACCAATACGGAATTTATTCAAGTGGTACGTTCGGACTATGTAAAAATGCGGGTGTGGGAAAGAGGCGCAGGTGTTACTCTAGCTTGTGGGACTGGTGCTTGTGCTGCTGTGGTAGCTGGAGTGTTGGTAGGGAAGTGCGATCGGGCAACTGCGGTTGAACTCCCCGGCGGCGTTTTGGAAATCGAATGGGCAGAAGTGTCTGGGCGGATTTACATGACCGGACCGGCACAGCTAGTATTTACTGGTTATATTAGTGATTAGTTATTAGTCATCAGTCATCAGTCATCTGTTATCAGTTATTAGGCATCAGTCACTCGTCAGAAGGATTTTTTTGTTGAATTAACAAACAATAAAAATTATTGAATTCAAAATTTGTATTGAATTCTGACCAATGCCTTCTGCCTTCACAAGTTATTGGCTGCGGACTGAAGACTGAAGACTAATAACTAAGCCTGAAATCTAAAATCTAAAATCTAAAATCTAAAATCTAAAATTAAGTAGGTGGGCTGGCATGGCTGGAGGTATTTATCTGATTCAGGACGACGACAGGCTGGTAGAAATGATGGAACAGCCCTACGACTCGGAAGACCAATTACAAGACTTGCTAGTAACTTATCCTAATTTGATCCCGGGAGACCAAATCGATCGGGCTACGGCGCGCAGGTGGCTGTTAATTTCGCGGGAAGCTGCACCCAGCGATGAGGAAACAGCGGTGCAGTGGTCGCTGGATCATTTGTTTCTCGACCAAAATGCAGTTCCTACTTTGGTGGATGTCCGGCGAACTCTTAATGCCGAACTGCGACAAAAAGTGTTGGGTCAGTCGATCGACTATGCTGCTAATGCGTTGTTTTACTGGCCTGTCGATTCAATTATTGCTCTGTTTGAAGCTAATT
Organism: Microcoleus sp. S28C3; assembly: GCF_036700785.1. NCBI lineage: Bacteria > Bacillati > Cyanobacteriota > Cyanophyceae > Oscillatoriales > Microcoleaceae > Microcoleus > Microcoleus sp. S28C3. The sequence continues at coordinate 10,999 of NZ_JAUBPO010000116.1, forward strand.
GTCGCGATCGGGGTCGCGATCCCGAACAGATTTTTGAAGAGTTTCTCGGTGCGGATGCTAATGAAGACAGATTTTGGCAAAAGGTTAAAACTAATTTGCAAGCGGGTAAAGTTCGCTTAGTGTTTGTAGCTGACGAGATTTCCGCTGAAATGCGCCGAGTTGTGGAATTTCTCAACGAACAAATGGACCCGGTTGAAGTTTTGGCCCTGGAAATTAAGCAGTATGTAAGTGAAGACGGCCTCAGAACTTTGGTTCCCAGAGTGATCGGTCAGACAGCCGAAGCACAGCAGAAAAAATCCAGCGCAACACGCGAAAGAAGGCGCTGGGATGAATCTTCATTTTTTGCGGAAATCAAAGCTAGACGGGGCGCGGACGAGGCGCAAATGGCAAAAGCAATTTACCTTTGGGCAAAAAGTCAAGAACCCGAAGTTCAAATCCACTGGGGAACGGGGGATGCTTACGGCGGTTTCGCCGCTCAATTGCCTCAAAGGGGAAGAAAACCCTACCAGTTATTCACTGTAGATATTGCTGGCAGAATGGAGATTTCTGCTGACAATTACGGTTCCGGGCCACCGTTTAATGCGGAAGAAAATTGGCTGGAATTGAGAAGTAAACTGAGTTCGATCGGTCTGTCGTTACCTATAGAACCGGGCGAGAGAAGGTCGCCGAGTCTGGCTTTGTTTACTTTGCAAGATGAATCTGCCCTCAAGCAAGTTATGCAAACTTTTGACTGGGTGATTGAGCAAATTAAAACGTTATAGTGAGTAGTCATTAGTCATTAGTCATTAGTCCTTGGTAGTTAATAATTGGTTACGATCGCCAACAAATAACCAATAAAAACTAACTAATAACCACTAACTAATGACTAATATCGAATATTAGCTTGTTTCATGCGCCGCAATGCTTCTCCCAGTCGATCGCAATCTGCAATTAAACTAATTCTCACATATCCTTCGCCACCCGGCCCAAAAGCATTGCCAGGAGTCACCACAACACCCGTTTGCTGCAAAACATTCAGGGCAAAATCAGTCGAACTCATGCCCGGAGTGCAGGGAACCCAAAGATACATTGCAGCCAGAGGTTTCGGAATATTCCACCCTAATTCTGCCAATCCTTCAACCATGAAATCCCGGCGAGTCCTGTAACGATTCTGCACTTCGTGCAAGTAACTGTCGGGCAATTGCAGTGCTGTTTCTGCTGCTGCTTGCAAAGCGGAAAATATACCGTAATCTAGGTTAGTTTTTAAGGTCCGCAAACCTTGAATAATCTTGCTATTTCCTACTACAAAACCGACTCGCCAGCCGGCCATATTGTAGGTTTTGGACATGGTGTGAAATTCGACACCGATTTCTTTACCGCCGGGAATTTCTAATAAACTTGTCGGTTGATAGCCGTCAAAGGCTAATTCCGCATAACACAAGTCGTGAACCAGCAAAATTTGATGTTTGTGTGCGAAAGCAACAATATCTTTGTAAAATTCGCGGGGTGCTGTTGCTCCAGTCGGATTACTGGGATAATTAAAGTAGAGTATTTTGGCTTGTTCGGCTACGCTGTCGGGAATGTCGGCTAAGTCAATTACCCAGTCGTTTTCTGGTTTGAGGATGATGTTGTGAACTTTTGCACCGGCGATAATCGGGCCGCGAAATAATACGGGATAAGCGGGACTTGGTACTAATATTAAGTCCCCTGGATTGATATAGGCGATCGCAAAATGTGCTAAACCTTCTTTAGAACCCAACAAAGGCAATGCTTCGCTTTCTGGATCGAGTTCAACGTTGTAGCGGCGGCTGTACCATTTAGTAATAGTACGGCGGAAACTGGCAGTTCCTTCAAAGGGTGGATAGCCGTGATTTGCAGGATTTTGGATGGCTGCGACGGCGGCTTCTACTACTGGTTGAGGAGTGGCACCGTCGGGGTTTCCCATTCCTAAGTCTATTAAATCGAGTCCTTGTTCGCGGGCGCGGGCTTTGAGTTCGTCGAGACGGGCAAATACGTAGGGCGGTAGTTTTTGCAACCTGTCAGCAGGGGTAATCCAATCCAAGGTCATTTATTTTTTGTCAGTTGTCAGTTTTCCTGGTTTGTAGTAAGGACTTTCGTCCTTGCTAGCACAGCCTTTTCAGGACTAAAGTCCTTACTACAAACTGTTTTAATTCTTAATCTTTAATTCTCCCACAGGTGCGGTGGTAGAAACCATCGCTGCCATTAATTGTTGGGGAACAACTTTAAAAGGCAGTCGGTGGATGTCGGAATTGGGATTGCAGGCTATGTCAGCGGCGCGCTGCAATTCTGTGATGGTAATGTCTCCAAGTCCGAGGTTGTCTAAAGTTTGGGGTAATCCAATCTCGGCGTAGAATTTTAGGAGTTGCTGTCTGGCGCTAGCGGCGAGTTGATTGTTTTGCAGCATTTCTTCTAACCGCAGTTGTACTAAAATGCCGTAGGCGACTTTTTCGCCGTGCAATGTGCCGTGACTTGCTAATAGATGAGTTAAGCCGTTGTGGACGGCGTGGGCGGCGACGGTGCGGCATTGGGCACCGCCAATTCCGCCGATTACTCCTGCTAGCAATACGGCTGCATCTGTGACTTCTTGCCAGGTTTCGCTACCGGGTTCTTTGAGGGCGGCGGCTGATTTTTGGAATAAAATATCGCGCAGTATTCTAGCTTGTTGGACGGCGGAAATTATCAGGGTTTGTTCGGAGTGTCCGCTGCTGACTGATGCTTCGTACCATTTGGCGATCGCATCTCCAATTCCTGCTACTAATGTCCGCTGCGGTGCGGTTTGAATCAAGCCGTAGTCGAGTATTAATAAGTCGGGACATCTGGCTAATGTGACATCGTATTGGAATGCACCTTGTTCTGAATAAATGTTAGAAAGGGCTGTCCAAGCGGCACAGGTGGCTGCTGATGTGGGTATTGTGACGATAGGGATTTTGCACTGATGGGCGACGAGTTTGGCTGCGTCTAAGGCTTTGCCGCCGCCGACACCGATGATAAAGTCGGCTTGATGGGTTTGGGCTGCTTCGCGGAGGGTTTCGAGGCTGGTTTCGCTGCAATCCTTGCCGTATGCTGTTTCGGCGGATTGTAACTCCTGCTTTTCGAGGATTGGTTGCAGGTAGGGTTGGGCGGCGGCGAGGGAGTTGCTGCCGCCGACGATTAGCGGCCGCTTTCCGAAACGGGCGATCGCATCTCCGGCTTGTGCGATGGCCGATCGACCCCGCAATACACAGGCGGGAGCAATTGTCAAGGAATAAATTGCTGGTGCGGTGGCGGTTTTAGTGCTTTGGGTTTGAGTCATCGAACCACTGGATAAGTGACGAGAAGGTTGACGCTTTGCAGGATTGCTGGATTTTATAAGATAACTCTAACCCATGTTGGGCGATCGGGTAAGTTTTGTAAAGTTTTTATTAAGTATTGTGCGGGGTTGGGGGATGAGAGGGCGGAGTTGAGGGGAGTTGGGGAGTTGAGGGCGATCGAATTATGATTAAAGTTGAGGCTTAACGTACAAATCCCAGACTTGTTTCACTGCTGCTGCATCTGCTTGAGAAATTTGCCCGATTTTCGCTAGCAACAAAAACTTTTCCAGACAATCTAATCTAGACAAACGTACTGTAGTCATCATAAAGTCCTTCGTCTTCGGGTACGTAGCCTTTCAAAAAAGCGTCGTGGCTGCGAGTGTAACATTTCTCAATTAAATACTCCTCGCCATCGAGTACCGAAAACTCGCTTAATTCAGGATATGTCAAAAAATCTTCGGCTGTAGCAGCCATATACGGTGCTAGTATTTTATGACGTTCTGCTATTGGCAGGCCAGCAATTTCTCTAAGTGATAGCTTGAGAGTAGGTGCGGTTGTTGACGAACTGTTAGACTCACAACTTTCGCTGGATAACTGCTTTTTTTGTTCCACTTTTTGCACGAGGAATTGTGCAAAATCGAGCACTTCTTGTTGTTTCTCCGTTGGCAGCAGTCGCAGAATCTCTAACACTGCTTGCTCAAAATTAATTGTTTCTGACATTTCAATTACCTTCCCTAAGCGTTGATATTGTTTATTTCTCACGCAGTCAAGTTTTGTAGTTCCATATTGGCAAATCGCGCCCTAATTTTCATCTTTCCCTCTTACTTCACCCAGCACACCGCCAAATCTTGATACTCTCATCATTACTGCCACTAACTATAGTGTTTCCATCGGGGCTAAAGCTGACAGAATTAACGTTATATGAATGTCCGGTGAGAGTGCAAATTTCCTGTCCTGTTTTAAAATTCCAAAGCTTGATAGTATTGTCACAACTGCCACTAGCAAGAGTTTTTCCATCCGGGCTGATGGCGACAGACTTAACATAGTCTGAATGCCCAGTGAGAGTGCGAATCTCATTTCCTTTTTTCAGATTCCAAAGCTTGATAGTATTGTCACAACTGCCACTAGCAAGAGTTTGTCCATCCGGGCTGATGGCGACAGAATAAACCGACTTTGAATGCCCAGTGAGAGTGCAAATTTCCTGTCTTGTTTTCAGATTCCACAGTTTGATAGTTTTGTCCCAACTGCCGCTAACAATAGTCTCTCCATCCGGGCTGATGGCAACAGACCAAACCGAGTTTGAATGTCCAGTGAGAGTGCGGATTTGCTGTCCGGTTTTCAGATTCCACAGTCTGATAGTATGGTCACCACTGCTACTAACAAGAGTTTGTCCGTCTTGACTAAAAGCAAGAGACCGAATTAAAATTGAGTGACCCTTGAGAGTGCTAATCTCTTGTCCAGTTTCCAGATTCCATAGCTTAATTGTTTTGTCATAACTTCCACTAGCTAAAATTTTTCCATTATGGTTAATAGCAACGCAATAAACCGCATCTGAATGCCAAGAGAAAGTACGAATCAGCTCTCCTGTATGCAAATTCCAAAGTTTGCTGCAATTTCCCCTGCTGTCAGTAGCAAAAGTCTTGCCATCTGGACTAATAACTACGCAATCAACAGATGACTCACCTACGCCATTCAGAGTTTTTACACATTTGAATGAGTGAACTTTTCTAGTGAATACTTCTTCTATTTGTTGTTGGCGTTGGGCTTCAGCTTTGGCAGCTTCTTCTATTTGTTGTTGGCGTTGGGCTTCAGCTTTGACAGCCTCTTGAGATTGACCTTCAGCCTCTATTTGCTCAATCAGCTTTTTCAACTCCAGTTCATACTGTTCTCCCTGTCGCCGCTGAATATCCTGAAGAATATCAAAATAAGGTTTCACCCACTCTTCTGCTAATCCATATTCAGCCAATTCATCCCTGAAATTAAACAACTGAGGTTCATAGCAGGGGTCAATATTGAGATAATACAAATCCGCTAAAAATCCAGCGAGTAACTTGTGAATCGCCACAATCAACTGCCGAATGATGCGGAGGGCTTTTTTCTCACTTACTCCCGATGCTAAAAGTGCATCTTTTGCCTCTTCCCAGTCAAAAACTTTGGTAGAAAACAGGGAGACTTCCTGATTATTGAGGAATCCCCAAAAGCCGACGCGAAAAGTTACCGCATAGTCGCTGATATCGCTATATAAAATTGTAGTCGGAACCGGAGATAAAATTCGCTGCAAGCGTTCCACATCAATATCACCAATCGACTCAGTGAAATAGTCGCTATAAAACTTAACGGGGCGTAAGACATCCTGTTGAGGATAATGCTGTCTGAGAAAATCTCCGACACTTCTCATCTCAATTGGCAAATCTTCACAGAATGTTTCCGGGCATTGCTTGCTAATCTTGGGCGGTGATAGTAAGATTAAGAGGCGATGTTGCTGCTGAAGTAAAATCTGCTTAGTTTCCTCTCGATTTAACTTAGAAAACCAAGTATCTTTATCCCAAATTGTTTGAATTTCAGCCAGCTTGATCTGAATATCCTTTGCTTGCAATTCCCGCATCAAATCCCGCTGCAAGGCTGCCAGCTTCACTCTATCCTGCTGTTCCTGTTCCTGCAACTCAATGCGGCGTGCTGTTTGTGCTACTGTTAGCTTTAACAATTCCCGGTCTCTGGTATCTTTTGCCTTTGCGTATTCCAGCATTTCTTGAGAATAACGCTGTTTTGCTCGCTCTATCTCAGTCGAATCAGATGAGTTATTGGGAGCGGGAATCAGAATATCTCGGTACTTTTGAGAGTTATTACCGAAGGCTTCTCCTAGTTTGTAGCCGATATTTCTGGCGATGGGTGAGAGCACGCCTGAGATGTAGGGAGCGATAGCGGCGATGATTGTTGGAAGCATAAATGTGGGTGAGGATGCGGTTATTAATAATGTAGCAGGATGTTAGGATGTATAATTAGGATGGTTGCCAGATATTCTGCACTTGTCGATTTTTAGATTTAATTTCATCATTGATACTCCTGGACGCAGAAACCAGGTCTTTTATGGAAATTACTTTACATTTTTTGCCGACAGGTGAAACCCGATCGCTCGCCCCTTTCCCATATCCTAAAAAAACACAGGCACGGCCAAGGCTCAAATCAGCTCGGGATCGATCGCCTTCTCTGTGCGATCGCGCAGGAAACCATCCCTAGTTGATGATGGTTGTAACAGAATTTGTGGGATTATGATTTCTGTGCAATCAGCCTTCTTGCCTTCATGCCAACGAATGATTCTGACATACAAATCCAAGCGCGAAGAATTCTAGACGCGATTGCTTTCATTCCTTTTGAGCAATGTCAACCCTTGACCCGTGGGTTTGAGAGCATTCCTGCGCGTCCTGGCATTTATGCAATCAGGCACAGAACTGATGGATTGCTCTACATCGGTAAAACCAAGAGCTTACGAGGTCGCTTCAGTGGTGGGCACAAAGCTTTTTTGTGGGCATGGCTCGATAAATATAGCGATGAAGACATACGGATTGCAGTACAGACAATTTCTCACTGGCAGAACCCTGCGTTACTATTGGAGCTAGAAGCCATCATTCTAAGAGCTACTGAACCCCCTTACAACGTCCAAATTCCAACTGAGATGTAAAGCCATGCAAGCCAAACTTCAAGAGCAACTTTCCCTCGCTGATGCCGAAGTTATTTTAGGACGTTTTCCTGAACGAATTCGTGCTGCCCTAATTGCTCGTGCTGCTGAAATTGAATACCCAATCGAAGCAGTCATTGAGATGGCGATCGCTAGTTTCCTTGACACGGAGGCATTAGGTTTTGCAGATTGCAAACCAGGACGCGGACAATAACAGCGTCAAGTGGCGATCGCGGCGGTCTAACAACCCGGTTCGAGCGGACTACCGAAAGATATTGGTGGTGATGCAAAAGTTATTTCTAGCCACTCAACCGGAACGTTGCTTTTGGCTGCAACAATGCTTCTAAATTATCTGCCAGTGTTTAACATTAAGCTATTCACCTCTAATTGCTGGAGTTCAATCTATGAGAAAGCCACAAACTGTTAAAGCTTTGGAAGAGCTAGGACGGGTTCAACTGTCTAAGAGTTTTTTCATGCGTGAGTTTCTTTATTCAGAAATCTCTCAAATAGAAGGTATCCCTAACATTCCTAGCGATCCTGACTTGGCGATCGCAGCAGGAAAGAATTTGTGTGAGAGGGTGCTTGAACCAATTCAAGATGCGCTTGGTCGGATTAGTATCCGCTCAGCCTATCGTTCTTGTGCGGTGAACGCCAAAGGAGCAGAGAATAAAAATCAGTACAACTGTGCCAGTAATGAGGCCAACTATGCAGAACATATCTGGGACGTAAAAGATTCAGAGGGGTATATGGGAGCAACAGTATGTATTATTGTTACATCATTCATCCCTTACTACGATCGCACTCAAGATTGGACAGCATTGGCATGGTGGATACATGACCACATTGATGCTTATGCAGAAATGACCTTTTTCCCAAAGTATGCAGCGTTCAACATTAGGTGGAGCGAGAATCCTAATATTTCAAAAGTAATTTATAGCTACGTAGAAAACCCGCACACTGGTAAGAATAGCGGGTATCTGACAAAGAAGGGGATGGATAATTTCTTAGGTTTGCATGAGCAGTTTTACCAAGAATTTATCGATCGCTGACTAACCACCGCCTTGAACCTCAATAGTATAACTGTAGCCCTGTTCAGTCAGAAACAGTTGGCGGTGTCGGGCAAAATCCTCCTCGCAAGTTTGTAGCGATACTAATGTATAAAAGCTGGCATTGTGTCCGTCGGGTTTGGGGCGGAGAATTCGTCCGAGGCGCTGCGCTTCTTCTTGGCGAGAACCATACTTTCCCGATACTTGAATCAACACATCGGCATCAGGTAAATCGACGGCAAAATTGCCCACGCGAGATAGAATTAATCCGGGAATCTCTTTGTGACGGAACGCTTCGTATAACCGATCGCGCTCTGCCTGTTTTGTCTTCCCCGTAATCAGAGGCAATTTGGTAATTTTGGCGATCGCATCCAACTGTTCGAGATACTCACCAATAATTAAAATACGGTGTCCCGCTTCCTTTTGCAACAAACCTTGCACCACATCCAACTTACCCGGATTTTCCGCAGCAATCCGAAACTGATTGCGGCGGGGCGCTAGGGCATATTCCATTTTTTCCGCCTCATTTTGGGCGACGCGGATTTCCGTACAATTCGCAGTGGCAATAAATCCCTGTCCTTCCAATTCGCGCCAAGGTACGTCATAGCGCTTGGGCCCAATCAACGTGAAGACATCGCCTTCTTTCCCGTCTTCGCGAATCAATGTCGCAGTTAAACCTAACCTGCGTCGTGCTTGTAATTCAGCAGTGATCCGAAATATCGGGGCAGGTAATAGATGCACTTCATCATAAATAATCAGTCCCCACGATTGGGCGTTAAACAACTCGAAATGCGGGAATTCATCATCTTTATTCGATCTATAACTTAGCATTTGGTAAGTCGATAGGGTGACAGCAGCCGTCTGTTTGGTGACACTGCTGTACTCAGCGATCGCATCCTCAGTTAAACTCGTTTTGTCTAATATTTCCCTGCGCCACTGGTGCACTGAAGTCAAACTGCTCGTGAGGATGAGTGTTTTTTGCTTTACCAAACTCATCGCTAACATCCCGACTATGGTTTTACCAGCCCCGCACGGTAGGACGATCGTCCCACTTCCACCTTTTACCTCGCCGTCCTGATAGAATGCCTCTGCTGCTTCTTGTTGATAAGCACGCAACTTAAATGCCAAGTCCCCTAAAGTACGATCGCGCAAAGAAATCCCTAATTCGGCACCCTCGACATATCCAGCCAAATCTTCTGCCGGATAGCCCACCGCTAGTAAAGCTTGCTTGAGTACGCCGCGATTCCCGGCATCGACTTGAAAGCAAAGATCCGAGATGCGCTTGCCCAACATTGGTTTGACGCGATCGTCCCGTACCAGCAATTCCGCTAGCGGCAAATCGGCAATTCGCAGTTGTAAATCGGGGCTAGCCGCATCGATTCTTTCAATTACAGTTAATCCATACCGCGCCCCCAACAGTTCAATTTCCTGCGCTACGGACTCAGGAATGGCATACTTGGCATACTTTCGCAAAGCGGAGATCGCCTCTTCAACTGGCATTCCCGCCGCCCGCGCATTCCACACGCTGAGGGGCGTGATGCGATAGGTGTGAATGTGTTCGGGACTTTTGATTAATTCGGCAAAAGGGGCGATCGCTTCTCGCGCCTGTTGTGCTGTGGGAGTGTGAACTTCTAGTAAGATCGATCGATCGCTTTGCACGATCAAAGCATTTTCGGGGACATAATTCATAGGTTGTTTCGATCGCAAATAATATCAATTCCGGTTGCACCGGAATGATTGTTGACTTTTGACTGTGGACTGTTGACTCGATTTTATGATTCCGATGCAACCGTAAACGATTGGAGTTTAGACTAAGCAGGTCAAAAAGTGCGATCGTTGTGAGACTAGCGAACAGTTCTCAAGAACGGCAATGGT
>NZ_JAUBPO010000117.1:0-20758 GCF_036700785.1 Microcoleus sp. S28C3
ACCATTGCCGTTCTTGAGAACTGTTCGCTAGTCTCACAACGATCGCACTTTTTGACCTGCTTAGTCTAAACTCCAATTTAATTTTAGCATAACTTTAGACAAATTTTCGGCATTAATATCAACAGTATTGCTGTCTTCTCGCAAATGGCGCAATACCTCAGCATAATCAAATACTTGGCTGCTGATTTCAGCTCATAATTTCTTTAACTTCGCGAGTTTAATTTCTCGATTTGGTTCCGCTTCTATTTGAGTGAATTCGGGCAGCTTTCTTTCTAATTCGCTGGCTATTTTCTGCCCTCGGCTCGACCTTCAATGTCAAAAAGAGCGATCGACCTTTTCATGCTAAAAGATCGATCGACCTTTCCATTCTCAAAAGAACGATCGACCTTTCGATGCAAAAAAGAGCGCTCGCCCGTCGCCCGTGAAAAAGTTGTAAAGGGATCTCGACTATTGCAAGATGCCAAAAAGGCGCTCGCCCGTCGCCCGTGAAAAAGTTGTAAAGGAAGCTCACCTTTCGATGCCAAAAATGCGATCTCCTCTATGACACTACCTTTTGCTGAGTCCCGATTGCGTGATCTACTTTAATTAACCGTTCCCGATGCAATTAACCACATCCTAATATGTGCTTAATACCTTCGACAACACCCACCACAGCCGCGATATCTAAAAGTCCCTGAAATGGCACTGTTATCGCAGTCCAGCTAACACCGATTGCCAAACTAGCTAGAACCTTTACCACAGCAGCGGGTATGGTAATTGTCAGTGCTGGCACACCAGCCGTAGCGGCAAAGGTTAAAAGTGACCCTAGTAAAGCGAGGATAGCTATTAACTCTCCCGGCCCGACATTATGGCAAGAGCTAGTTTGTGCTAGTAACACTTGAGTAAATTTTAAGGAAATCAATATAGACATTTGGATTTTTTAAAACTTACTTTATACCAAAATAAATTATACACAGTAATAATGTCAACAGTTCATCGAAAGTTTAATTGAACTTGCTGAAGGCGATCGAACTTTCCATCTCAAAATGCGATCGCCCTTCTCATTCCACTCATGTCGATCGCCCCATCGCCTATAATTTTAATTAGCATCCTGTCCCCCCTTAAGCAGGGCTGGGGGGGTGAGAGATGCGAGGGTAGCGAGGCTTAAAGCGATCGATAAACGCGATAATTAATCTCGGGGAAGATGTTATCTATCTCTTCTACCTTCTCCAACCAACCGGAATCGACTTTGCCTTCTTTCACTTCATCGTACAGCTTGTGAAAGCGCATTAAGTGCGATCGAGTCCGCCGCACTGCATAGGGCACCATCGTCCCTGTACGCATGATAAATGCCCAGTCAGAAGATTGAGCTAGCAGCACTTCCCGCGCCGCCTGATTCAAAGCCCGCCACTGCAATTCATCCGCAGGTTCCATGCTTCCCAACTCAATCATCCGTTCCGCAGCTTTGTGCAAGTGCGGGTAAATCCAAGCATTGGTATCGTTCAGCCAATACTCGTGGAAACCCCGGAAACCCCAGCTAGACTGAGACGGGCGGCACACTTGCTGAGTCGGATTTGCCCGCAAATAATCGGCTAAGTGCGTCATCTCGTAGGTATTTTGGTCGTACCAACTCTTGCGGAAGAGGTAATCTAAGAACCAAGGCCCTTCGTACCACCAGTGACCGAAAAGTTCGGCGTCGTAAGGTGAAACAATAATCGGCGGACGCTGCATAATGCCGTTGAGGTGCTCGACTTGCCGTTCTCGGTTGAAGGCAAAGTTGCTGGCGTGTTCGGCTGCTTTTTCCCTTGCCCAGTAAGGATCGTACAACTGTTTATCGCCTAAACCCAATCCGCGACCGGTGATTTTGTGATATTTAATCCCGGTATTTTTCCGCTGGCCGTTGGGCATGATGTAGGGCTTAATGTAATCGTAGTCAGCTTCCCAGCCCAAATCTTTGTAGAATTCCCGGTATTCGGCGGCGCCGGGATAGCCGACTTCGGAAGACCAAACCTGCTGCGATGATTCGTGATCCCGGCCGAAGGCTGCTACTCCGCATTCGGTGAAAATTGGGGCGTAGCTGCCGTAGCGGGGACGCGGGCGGGCGTAGAGGATGCCGTGGCCGTCTGTGAGAAAGTAGCGGAGGCCTGCGTCGGCTAACATCCGCTCTAAGCCTTCGTAGTAGGCGCATTCGGGCAGCCAAATGCCTTTTGGTCGGCGACCGAAGTTTTCTTCGTAGTTGTCGCAGGCTACTTGAATTTGCGCCCAAACTGCCTCGGGGTACATTTTCATCAGCGGTAAATAGCCGTGGGTGGCGCCGCAGGTGATGATTTCGAGGTTGTTTGTGTCTTGAAATTGTTTGAAGGCTTTTACTAAATCTCGATCGTACCTTTCCCAAAAGTTGCGAACTTGAGAGAAGTGGGCGGCGTAATGTTCTGCTAAATAGCGGAGGTGACCGTTTCCGCTGTTGTGTTCGATTTCTAGATCTGCTAATTCTTCGAGTTTAGCCAAGTGGTCGTCGAAGCGGTCTTGCAGCAATGGGTCGCGTAGCATGGCTACCAAGGGCGGCGTCATGCTCATGGTAATTTTAAAGTCGATGCCGTCGCGCTTGAGCCCTTCAAAGACTTGCAGCAGGGGAATGTAAGTTTCCGCGATCGCCTCAAACAGCCATTCTTCTTCTAAAACGTAGTCGCTTTCGGGGTGGCGGACAAAAGGCAAGTGGGCGTGGAGAACGAGGGCGAGGTAGCCAATAGTCATAGTGATTTGGATGCCGTAGTTATTAACTGACGCCAGTTAGGGACAGCTTTAAAATATTTTAAGATTTTATGCTGAAATGGGACGCACAAAGTGCCGTGTTTTTTTAATTGCCTTTCTCTAACAAACTAAATGTCAGCAAATTCTGATTTTCTGCTTGCTGTCGGATTAGGGCTGCTGCTGTTTGAGAGTCTACTGGCTTTGAGAAAAAGTATCCCTGGGCGTACTCGCATTTTAATCCTTTGAGTATAGATAGTTGCGAGGCTTCTTCGACTCCTTCGGCTACTACATCCATGCCTAAATTGTGCGACAAAGTAACGATCGATCGCACAATTTCTGTGGGGTCAATGGCTCCTTTACCGAGGTCGAAATCACCTCCCATTCTGCTAACAAAAGAGCGGTCTATTTTTAAGGTATTGGTGGGGAAGCGGTGCAGGTAGGAGAGGGATGAATAACCGGTGCCGAAGTCGTCAATGCACAAGTGTATATTTCGGGATCTGAGCTGCACCAGCATTGCTGTTACTGATTCGGAATTTTCTATGAGTACGCTTTCGGTAATTTCTAGTTTTAAACTGCTGCCGTCGAGGTGACTTTCTGCGAGAACTTGGTCGATGTATTCGATTAAATCTGGCTGAGAAAACTGTTTGACTGAAAGGTTGACGCTGACACTCAAAGGCGGGTTGCTCGGAAATAGCTGCTGCCACTGGCGGATTTGCTGGCAAGCTGTGCGCAGTACCCAGCGGCCGAGGGGTACGATCAACCCGGTTTCCTCGGCGATTGTGATGAATTCGCCGGGGGAAACTAAGCCGCGTTCTGGATGCTGCCAGCGCACGAGGGCCTCAAAACAGGTAATTGTGCTGTTGGCGATCGACACGATTGGCTGGTAGTGAATGATAAACTGGGGCGCTGCGGATAAGGGAGGTAAGGCTGATTCGGGGGATGAGGGAAAGTCTTCTTCTCTTACCGGGTCTCTAATTGATTCGATCGCCCGCCGCAGGTCGTTTTCTAGCTGCAACAGGCGCAAAGCGTGGGCGTGCATGGAACTGTTGAAAACTTCGTGTCGGGCTCGGCCGAGTTCTTTGGCGCGGTACATTGCTGTGTCGGCGTCGCGCAGCAGGGTTGTCGGTTCCAGGTATTCGCCAGAACTTAAAGCTATGCCGATGCTGGCGGTGATAAATACTTCGTGTCCGTCTAGAACGATGGGCGAGGTGATTTTCTTTTGCAGGCGGTTGACAATGGTGGTAGCTTCATTTAGGCCGTCGATGTCTTCGAGCAACAGCACGAACTCGTCTCCTCCGAGGCGGGCCACTGTATCTCCGGCCCTGAGACAAGCTTCCAAACGCCGCGCGATCGCGACTAGCAGTTGATCGCCGATGGCGTGGCCGAGGGAATCGTTGACTACTTTAAATCTATCTAAATCGAGAAACAGCACGGCAAACAAGTAGTCTTTGCGCCGTTTTGCCAACCTCAGAGCGTGTTCCAGCCGATCGGTAAATAGCGATCGGTTGGGCAATCCGGTGAGCGCGTCGTGAAAAGCGTCGTGCAGCAGTTGTTCCTCGGCGAGTTTGCGCTGAGTGATGTCGTGACAGTTAATCACGATTCCCTTGACTGCGGGATCGTACAGCAAGTTGGTGGCTACAGCTTCTACATAACACCAAGAACCGTTGCGGTGCCGGACTCGGTACTCAACTGGGCACTGGCTTCTTTTGGGGTTTCTAATGGCTTTGTGGAGGGTTTCGGCGATCGCGGCGCAGTCGTCGGGGTGAACTATGTCTAAGGCGCTGCGCCCGATCGCCTTGTGGGGCGCGTATCCTAAAATTCGCTTGACAGAAGGGCTGATGTAGCGGAATATTCCATCGCCGTCGAGAATGATCGTGATGTCTGTAGCGTTTTCAATCAGCGATCGAAATCGCTGTTCGCTTTGCCGCAGCGCTGATTCGGCTTCTTTGCGATCGCTGATGTCGAGAGCTACTCCGTCTACAATTATGTCGCCGTTTTCGTTCTTGGAAAATCTGGCGCTGTCTTGCACCCACTTGACCTCCCCAGATCTCAGAACGATGCGGTACTGGCGATCGCAGGGCCAAAGACTCGCTCTCGATGCTGCTACGCTGCTGTCACACGAGCTTTTGTCATCTGGATGGATGATTTCCGTCAAGAGTTCCGGGCGCTTCATTACTTCTTCGGCAGCGATCCCAGTAACTTCGCGCACGCCCGGACTGATGTAGGGCATAGAAATTGTGCCGTCTGAATGAAGCACGGTGCGGTAAACTGAGCCGGGAATATTGGCTGCCATTGTGGCTAGCTGCTGCTGGATGCCGCAGACTGCTGCTTCGGCGCGCTTGCGTTCTGCGAGTTCGGTTTGGGCTTGTTGGTAGAGTTCGGCTTGGTGGATCGCGATCGCGCACTGATCGGCTATGGCTTTGAGTAGCGACAGTTCTTCGGCGCTCCAAGAGCGCGCCCGATCGCACTGATAGAGGGCAATTCCTCCCAAAAATGACTGCTGGTAGAGCAACGGCGCGATCGCGACGGCGCGAAACCCTACAAAATCTGCTGATGCTTGCAGGGACGGGCACACGGTCGATAACTCGTCCAGGGCCAGGGTTTCTCCTGCCGCGAGCCCGGAGTGGTAGTGCTCGGCAAATTCGCAATTTAGCCCGACGAACCGTTCTCTGTCGGCTGCTTTACTGATGTAGCGAACTCTGATGCCGCCTGCGCCATCTGGCTGCAAGATGGCGCAGGCGCTGATTTCGAGAGCTTCGTGCAGTTGATCGGCAGTGGTTTGGAGCACTTCGTCGAGTACAAGGGTGAAGCGCATGGCTTGGAGGATGCGGTTGACGATCGCTTCTCGCTGAGCTTGCCGCTGAATTTGGGCGATCGCTTCTTGCTGCTGGCGGCGCATTTTGTATTCTTGGAGCGATCGTTCTAAGACTGTTGGCAACCTAAACAGCCGCCCCTTTAATACGTAATCGGTCATTCCGGCTTTGATGCACTCAACTGCCGCTTCTTCTCCCAAACTTCCGGTTACTAAAATAAATGGTATGTGTTGCCCTAATTCCTTCATTAATTTCAACACTTCTAAACCGTTGAAGCCGGGGAGGCGGTAATCTGATAGTACAGCATCGTACTTGCAATTTTGGAGTAATTTTCTGCACTCTGTTGCTGTTTCTGCCATGTCGCAATTAAATTTTACTCCCCCCGCTTCTAAGGCGAGCATTATTAACTCCATATCTTCTGCCATGTCTTCGACAATCAACAATTTTAATGTTGATTCCGTTACCATTTTTAGTAGATAGTTGGTCGGAATTATATCTAACATAAGGTATTCGGAAGTTTTTAACTTGTTGTTTTTGTTGTTGTTGCTAAATGTCATTGTTTAAATTTAGTTTTGTTAATTTTAACTCAAATTTTTTAGTTGTTTTTAATAAAATTAATTATATGCTCTACTCTCCAGACCTTTATTTAGCACCCGGAGCCGAGGGCTGAGCGAACCGATTGGGGAGTATCTGACCTTTGTACCCAAGCTAGAAATTGGAGTTTGAGGCAGAAGGCAGAAGGAAAAAGGCAGAAGGAAGGAGCCAGAAGAACTGTTTTCACAAATATGAGATGCTCCCATCCCAATTCTATAAAAAGCGTTTTTTAGGAGTGCGAGCATCTTGCACAGTCTAGAGTTTTCGCTGCGAGTTCTCACAGCGAACAGTCCTGTGAAACCAAAATTCCGATGCTCTGACAGATTGTGACTTCTTTAAGTGTATAATAGTTTTAAATTTTGCATTTAAAACTCTAATAAAGTTAACTTACGAATCTATATTGGCGTTTGAGATTGTTTGCCCTAGTCTAAAGTAAAACGTGGCTCCTTGACTAGGTAGGCTTTCTGCCCAAATCGTGCCGCCGTGACGATGAATAATCCGCTGGACGATCGCCAAACCGATGCCCGTACCTTCAAATTCTCTCTGGGAGTGCAGCCTCTGAAAGGCTCCAAACAGCCGATCGGCATATTCCATCGGAAAACCCACACCGTTATCTTTGACAAAAATCGTTCCATCGGGTAGCCCATCAATAACTATTGTAGCCGGAGTTCGTCCGCGGCTGAACTTGACGGCGTTGCCGATCAAGTTGCTGAACACCTGTTGCAGCAAAGTTGGATCTCCCGTTACCGTCGGCAAATTTCCCACGGCAAATTCAACGCTGTGGAGAGTTTGGGCCGGATCTGCGACTGTTGGAGGTTTAGTCAATTTAATCGCAGTTTCCACCAAACGGGTCAGATCGATCGGAATGTACATCAACTCGGTACGAGCCAGCCGCGACAAGGCCAGCAAACCGTCAATCAACAGGCTCATTTTTTTGCTGCTGTCTTCAATTACTTCCATATAGTGAACTATTTTGCGATCGCTCAACACCTCAGTTGCTTCTAGCCGCTGCTTTAAGGCATCCACAAAACCTGAAATGTGTCGCAAAGGTGCGCGCAAGTCGTGGGAAACTGAGTAAGAAAAAGATTCTAATTCTTGATTGGCAGCTTCTAATTGCTCTGTGCGTTCTGACAAAGCTTGTTTTGTCTCTACCAACTCAGTGACATCGCGAGCAGTGCCAATTAAAGCATAAACCTCGCCGTTGAGATTTCTCATCGGAATTTTAAACGTGTCGAAGTAAGCATTGCCACCCGGTATCACCACAAATTTTTCCTGGTAGTGCAGAGTTTTGCCGGATTCAAATACCTGCAAATTTTCCCGGCAAAATCGTTCTGCGATCTCGCTGGGATAGCACTCAAAAATAGTTTTGCCCTGCATCTGCTGCCTGCTGTCGAATCCGGAAAATTCGACAAGGGGATGGTTGACAAAAGACAAGCGCATATTGTCCCGTTCTACAACATAAATGCAGTCAGGTAAAGTATCAAAAAAAGTCTCTAATTCTGCGGTACGCTGCGCGACTTGAGCTTCTAAAGTTTCGTTGAGTTCTTTGAGTTCAGCTTCTACTCGTTTGCGTTCGGTGATATCTTGACCAATGCCGATACACCTGCCGTCGGAAAGGCGAACATTTGCCCAAGAAGTGTCGATAATTCGCCCGTCTCTAACTTTTGTTTTGAAGTCGCTCCAGTTCTCATTGGCTGCTTGGATTTTATCGAAAACGTATTGACGGTATTCTGGCTGTGGATAAAATTCGGCCAAGATATCGCGGCCTTTGATTTCTGCCAAACTCCAGCCGAGCACTTGTTCCCAGTGGCGGTTTACCCAGTTTATTTTACCGTTTTTGTCTAATAATCCCAGCATGATCGGCACGTTATCGAAGATAGTTTGCAGCAGTTCTTTTTGCTGTTTTAATGATTCTTCGGCTTGTTTGCGATCGCTGATGTCGAGTACGGAACCGATAATTTGCCTCATTTGTCCGTCTGGGGTTCTTTTGAAGATTGTAGACCGAGCGTGTACCCAGCGCCATTCCCCATTTTTGTGTTTTATTCTGTAGTCTATGTCATCGGTTTCATAGGGATTGCTGCTGTGTTTTAGCCGCTCCATACCTGTAATTAACTTTAACAGATCCTCGGAATGAACTAAGTTAGCGATAGCATCTGTACCGAAATCTTGCCATTCTTTGGCAGTGTAGCCGAGTATGGCTGTGACAGATTCATTTGCATAAATAGTTTTGTTTTCTACTGCATCGTAAATGTACAGGAAGTTCGGGATAGTTGTCAAAATGCTCTCTAAAAGTTGTTGATGTTGTTGCAGTTCCGATTTTGCTTGTTTGCGCTCGCTTAAGTCCAGCACGAAACTGACACCTAACTGCTTAGTTCCTTCTAAAAATGAGCTGCCCAGCATCACCGGAACGCGACTACCATCGGAGCGTATAAATTCTTTTTCAAAGGGAACAACCGTATTTCTAGCCTTCAGTTCGGCAACTTTTTCTGTATCTAAACTCACGTATTCTGGTGGTGTCATTTCTTGCCAGTTAATTCTTCCTGAAAGCAGATCGTCCCGCGTATAGTTTACCGAGTTTAAAAACGCGGCATTCGCATCTGTAATGCTGCCGTTAAGGTTCCAAAAAATGAGACCAATCATGTTAGAATCAACTAGAACTCTAAATTTGGATTCGCTTTGCCGCAACTGGGATTCGACTTGTTTTAGCTCTGTGATGTCGCGAGCGATCGATAAAACAGTTTTTACTGAATTGTCTTCAGCAAACTCGGGAATGACTCGACAGTGGTAATGTTTTATGCCCTCGGAAGTGGGAATCTCAAATTCTATGGTTTCTTGTTGGCCGGTGCCAAAAACTTTCAGCAAAGTCTCGTCCCACAGGTCGCACAAGTGGGGTGGCATTCCTGATTGTCTGTTGCTTTTGCCAATCAATTCTGCGGGGCTTTTTCCGGTTGCTGATTCTACTGCGTGGTTGATGTAAAGGTGGCGGAATTCTCGATCGAACCGGGCGATGATATCAGGCGCATTTTCGGCTAGGGCGCTGAAAGCTTGTTCGCGCTGGTGCATTTCTTCTTGAGTGCGGTGGTATTCGGTTAAGTCTCTGGCAAAAGAGAGAATTGAAACTACTGTTCCCGATTCATCGATTAGTGCAGAATTGTACCATTCGCAGTAAATTACCGAGCCATCTTTGGTATGGTTGCGGTTGTGGCTAATGTTGCGCGGTTCCCTGCCCTGTAAAAGTTGATTTGTGACGGCGCACACTTGCTCGAAGTCTTCTTGATGAACTATTGACCATTCCTGCCAGTCTTTGCCGATTACTTCTGCTGCACTCCAGCCAAATATTTGTTCTGCCATTGGCGACCACCGCACTATCCGAAATTCCCTGTCCCACTCTATAACTGCCATTGGCGAGTTTTGTAGGTGCAATTCCAGCCGCGAGTTGGTTTGTTTTATCTTACTTTGAAGTTGCTGGCGGAGTTGCTTAGCCTCGGCAAAGCGGGCCGCAATTTCCTGTGTGTTTGCTGAGCCGGCGTTGGCAATTTGAGCAATGGTTTCTGCTGTTTGTTTTTCGACTTCGTTCCAAGCGAGTTCGAGAGCTGATTCCGCCTGCTCTAGCTCAGTGATGCTGTTCTGAAACAGTTTGGCACTTTCAACTGGAATTTCAGGCATATTTTTGACACTTAGGCAAGTGTTACTTTTACAATTCAAAATAAAAGTTTAAAAATTAAAAATATGTAATTGTTTATGTCAAATTATACATTTTTAATTTTTAATTTCTACCCAAAGCCGATCGTTGTCGGCGGGCAGTGCTATTAAAGACTGCCACTAAAAGGGTCTGGCGTGCAGATCGGCAATTGTGGTCGATCGATCTAAAACTTTCCTAGGCAAGGGTGTGGGCGGGAGCTGGCGCTAAATATATTTTTGCACAGGGTTGTTGTTTGGAGACGATCGAAAGGATATCGGCGTGGGTCGGGGCGTGGGTCGATCGCGAATTTGTAGCAGGGCGTTATGTGTGCCGATTTTCATTGGTCTCAACTTAACCTGCTTTCCCACAGTGCGGTAGGGGGTTTCACCCCCCTGCCGCACTGTGGGTTTGACGTGCTTGTTGAAACCAATGAAACCGCCCCTAGCTACAAATAATCTCCAATCGGTTTGGTAAATAAAAAGCTAAAATAAAATCTAAAGTTATTCAGTCTTTTAAGTCGCTTATGACTGCTGCTGCACCCTCTTCGATAAAAAACCAAACTCAGTACGAAGCCATTATCGGTCTCGAAACTCATTGTCAATTGAGTACGAATACTAAAATTTTCTCCAGTTCTTCTACAGAATTTGGCAACGCCCCAAATACTAACATTGACCCAATTTGTATGGGAATGCCTGGAGTGTTGCCAGTATTAAATCAAAAAGTGCTGGAGTATGCGGTGAAAGCAGGGCTGGCTCTCAACTGCGAAATCGCACCTTACAGTAAGTTTGACCGCAAGCAATATTTCTATCCCGATTTGCCGAAAAATTATCAAATTTCTCAGTTCGATTTGCCGATCGCTACTAACGGTTGGCTAGAAATTGAACTGGTGGACGAGACGGGAAATTCTACTAGAAAAAAAATCGGGATCACTCGCTTGCACATGGAGGAAGATGCCGGAAAATTGGTTCACGGCGGCAGCGATCGGCTCAGCGGTTCAACTTATTCAATGGTGGATTACAACCGCGCCGGCGTGCCTCTAATCGAAATTGTTTCGGAACCGGATTTGCGATCGGGCGCGGAAGCGGCCGAATACGGTCAAGAATTGCGCCGGATCGTGCGCTACATCGGTGTTGGCGACGGGAATATGCAGGAAGGTTCGCTCCGCTGCGACGTGAATATTTCGGTGCGCCCCGTTGGCAGAGAAGAGTTCGGCACGAAGGTGGAAATTAAAAATATGAACTCTTTTAATGCGATCGAACGGGCGATCGATTACGAGATCGAGCGGCAAATTCAAGCTGTCGAAAATGGCGAAACCATCGTCCAAGAAACGCGGCTTTGGGATGAAAACAAGCAGTGTACTTTCAGTATGCGGATTAAGGAAGGTGCGAGCGACTATCGGTATTTCCCGGAACCGGATTTGCCTCCGATCGAAGTTTCGACCCAGCAATTGCAGGATTGGAAAGCTCAACTGCCGGAATTGCCGGCCCAAAAGCGCCATCGCTACGAAACCGAGCTCGCTCTTTCTCCCTACGACGCGCGGGTGCTGACTGACGACAAAGCCGTGGCGGAGTATTTTGAAAAATCGATCGCCGCCGGTGCTGTGGCTAAACAAGCAGCTAATTGGGTGATGGGCGATATTACTGCTTATCTGAAAAATGAAAAGCTGGCGATCGCAGAAATTCCTTTCCAACCGCAGGATTTAGCCGAACTGCTGGCGCTAATTGATGCCGGCACGATCAGCGGCAAAATCGCTAAAGATATTTTGCCGGAGTTGCTGGCCAACGGCGGTTCTCCTCAGAAGTTCGTAGAGAGCAAGGGTTTGATTCAAATTTCGGATACTGGGGCGATCGATCGGGCGATCGATGCAGTGCTGGCGGCCAATCCCAAGGAGCTCGAACAGTACCGAGCGGGCAAAACTAAGCTGCTGGGCTTTTTTGTCGGCAAGGTGATGAAGGAAACGGGCGGCCGCGCCGATCCCAAATTGACCAATGAGCTGCTCGTGGCGAAGCTTAACGGCCCAGGCTAAGCGATCCTTAAGGGGGTCTTGTAGCGGATACAGCGGCGCGCGATCGGTTTTCCTCGATCCCGCCGCCCTCTCGCCTTTCGCGCTGTATGATAACTTTATAATTTAATCTACATTTCTTTACCTGATTTTTACATTTAGGGGTTTCACCCCTCATCCCGCTTGTGTTATATTGTGTTATGTAGATGCACCCTGATGGCAGAGAGAGTTACTTAGGTAGCTCTCTCTTTTTTTGTCTTTTTTTTTCTCGGGCACGGGTGTAAAAATAAGGATGCGGGACCGCAAGAGGGACACGTCCCTAACAGGTGTAAGTTTTTTTACAACGGATGAAGTCGCCTCCCAGGGCGAACATCAAGGTTAGAGTCGATAGAAACGTTTCCACCTCTACCTCTATTAGACATCTCCAATAATTCCCAACCTATTTCGCTAAAGCACTTCCGACACCAATAGATGAGTTAAAGGCACTTGGCAAAACTCAGCTAGAAATATTTTTGGCAAGTTACACCCCAATATTCGACAAGTCAGTATGTGAAACCATCAACTTTCTGCTGTCAGGTGATGAGTTGAATAAATATAAATGGCGGACACATCTGCAAGACAATTACAGGATTAGCCCTAGAAACGCCAATAGGGTCATATCAGCAGCTAAGGACGCTGTTGACAGTGGCGCGTCAGGTCGGATTTTACACATTAAAACCTGAGAAAGCAAACCCAAATCTTGTACATATTGGCTGAACAAAGTCGAAAGTCAACTGAAAAAGGCTCGAAAATTTTATGCGGTAAAAAGTTTGCTTAGTAGTAAAAAAGGTTGCAGTTGCGTGTTCCCTCGATCGTGTTCTTGGAACTATCGCCCAACCATTTGGCAAAAATTACGATTTCATACCCATAACAAACAGGATAAATTATACAAATATCAGCAAAAAATAGCAGTTTCAAGATGCGATGCTATTAAAAGTGTCAGTTAGCCCAAATAAAACAGTTGTATTTTACTGTAAAAAGGAGTCGTTCGGCTATCAATTATGTCAATCGATGGCAATAATTTAAGATTCCTACTTGCTGCCTATTTAAATTCTAAATTTGCCAAGGATGTAGAGTAAAAAACAGGAGGTTTGCCCGCCATATTAACGATTATCACTATTAGCTACTGCTGACAAATACCTAATTTTTTATGACGGTTTAATTTGCAACTAAAGAAATAACAACTAAAAAAACGAGGCACAAAATATCCTCCGATGCTTGCTATTTTGGCTTATTATTTGGTTTTAAAATTGTGAAACTCTATTCTCGATCATCCTAAAATTTTATTGCTCACAGTAAATCCGGCTTAGAATAGTATTATTGGTTTGGTTAAATACCTTAAAGTGTAGGGCTTGGCAAGTGATGAAGCAGCGGGTTTGGTGATTGCTCGTCGAGGTATGAGATTGTCTGGAAAAATAGCAGGCTCCTTAACCGCCTTTGTTGAGGTGAACTCAACACAGCACGTTTGGAACCTGTGGAATCAAGTGAATAATAAAATCAAGCATTCGGCTATGGTGGTAACAAATACACATACTTACTATTCACTCTCTAACTGGGATTTCCTAGCAAACCCCGAGCGCAGTCGAAGGGAAGCGCAAGCATTAGCGAAGAATGCTTAAGAAACTTAGACAGCCTAGTTTTTCCGGGTTGGTCTGGATCTTTTGAAGCTGAGGCACTGCAAACCAAATATTTTTAGGCAGGAATAAAAAAAAATGAGCGTCAATCGATCGGAGGAAATTCCTCAAGAGCTTTTTGCGGGTGGTGGCGAGATGGGGGCGCTGATCCGATCGCACGATTGGTCGTTTTCCCCCCTGGGCGCTGTCGAGAAATGGTCGCAGAGCTTAAAAACCGCAATGGGGATTGTCTTGGGTTCCCGCTACCCCATGTTCATCTGGTGGGGACACCAAATGATTAACCTCTACAACGACGCTTACATCCCTATCCTGGGTAAGCGTCATCCTGCGGCCTTAGGTGAATCTGCGTTTAATCTCTGGGCAGACGTTTGGGAGGTCGTTGGATCTCAAGCTGAAGCCGTCTTAAATGAAGGCAAATCGTCATGGAATAAAGAAGCTTTGCTGATTGTGGAGCGAAACGGGTATCCAGAGGAGACCTACTTCACCTTCTCCTACAGTCCTGTTCCCGGCGATGATGGCAGACCAGGCGGTGTGTTTGGCGCTGTCAGCGAAGAAACTGAGCGGGTGTTGAACGATCGCCGCTTGAGGACGCTGCGTGAATTAGGCGCAGAAACAATCACCGCCAAGACTGTAGAAGCCGCCTGCCTTGTTTCCGCCACCGCATTGACCTCTAACGCCTGTGACATCCCGTTTTCGCTGCTGTATCTCCTCGATGCCGATCGCACTCAAGCACGACTTGCAAGCACAACAAGGTTAGCCGCCGGAACCACCGCCAGCCCAGAGGCGATCGATCTGACATCCGCTGAAACGTCCCAGGGGTGGCAACTGAGGCAAGTCATGGAGACCGGTGAAAGCAAGATTGTTGAGGATTTAGAGGCGCGATTTGGACTTTTACCGGGCGGCGCATGGTCCCAATCTCCCCATCAAGCGGTCATTCTACCACTGGCTCGATCGGGAGAAACGTTCGGGTTCTTGATTGCCGGAGTGAGTCCATTCAGAGTGTTTGATGATGATTACAAAGGCTTTTTTGACTCGATCGCAGGGCAGGTGACAACAGCCATCTCCAATGCCCGCACTTATGAACAAGAGCGGAAACGACTTGAAGCACTGGCAGAGCTCGATCGTGCCAAAACGGTTTTCTTCAGTAACGTCAGCGATGAATTTCGGACTCCCCTCACCCGGATATTGGGTTCAACTGAGGAGGCTCTCACCGATCGAAACGTGCCGCTACCAGCAGAGCATCGAGAACGGATGGAGGTGGTGCAGCGCAACGGGCAACGGTTGCTGAAGCTGGTGAACACGCTACTCGATTTCTGGGGCATTGAAGCTGGAGCCGACGACTACTTGACTAAGCCGTTTTCTGACCGTGAATTGTTAGCACGAGTGGAAACAAATGTCGAGCTGGCGCAACAGCAGCCCGAAGCAATGCAGCAGGAACAGGTGCTGCAGCCAGAAGCAGAAACAGCTCGTCAGCAGGTTGAAAGCATTCTCTCTAGCATCAGTGATGGTTTCTTTGCTCTCGATCGCAACTGGCACTACACCTACGTCAACGATCGCTTATGCGAAATTGTTTTTAAGCAGCGAGAAGAACTGCTCGGTTATAACCATTGGGACTTGTTTCCCAATACCGTTGACACCGATGTTTACCTTCAATTCCATCGGGCGATGAGCGAACAAACGCCGATCCAGTTTGAGTATCTTTATCTGCCCTGGAATCGCTGGTTTGAGTACCGGGTTTACCCCTCGGCCGATGGGCTGACCATTTTTGCAACTGACATTACCGATCGCAAGCAGGCGGAACTCGTGCTGGTCGAGCAGAAGAGACTGCTGGAGTTGACCGCCTCAGGACGCCCGCTGGACGAATGTCTCTCATCCCTGTGTGCCTCCGTGTCCAAGCTAAATCCGCGCACGCGAGCCTGCATCCTGGTAGCCGATGCCGAGCGACTGACGTTTCCCTACTCCATCACCCCGGGTTTTGAGCCGTCATTCGCTCAAGGACTTAAGGATGCCCCGATTAATGAGCTTGCCATCGGTACGTGCGGCGAGGCAGTGTATTCCGGCACACCTGTCACCTGTGCGGACATCGCCAACGACGATCGCTGGTCCCAAGGATGGCGAGACTTATGCGTGGCTCACGGCGTGCTGGCGTGTCATTCCGCCCCCATAAAGGGCGCAGACAACTTGCCCCTTGGTTCTCTGATGCTGTGCTTCGACGAGGCGCGGATGCCGACTGATTTGGAGTATCGACTGTCCGACTTCGCCACCCAAGTCGGCACTATCGTATTCGATCGCGATCGATCGAGCCTTGCCTTGCGCGAATCCGAAGCGCGTCTGCGTCGGGCGATCGCGATCGAAACGGTAGGGGTCATTTTCTTCCAAACCGACGGTACTATCACCGAAACCAACGATGCTTTCCTCCGCATGAGCGGCTACAGCCGTGAGGATACTGAGCAAGGATTGGTGCGCTGGGACACAATGACACCGCCGGAGTGGATGCCCCATTCCCTGATAGCAGTCGAGGAGTTTGAAGCAACCGGGCGCACGACTCCTTATGAAAAGGAATACATCCGCAAAGACGGCTCGCGCTGGTGGGCATTGTTCGCTGCGACGCAGTTCAATGAAGCAGAGGGCGTGGAATTTATCATTGACATTACCGATCGCAAACAAGCAGAAGTTGAACTGCGCGAGAGTGAAGTTCGCTTTCGGCAAATGGCAGATACCGCTCCTGTTCTGATCTGGATGTCTGGAACTGATAAACTCTGTAATTACTTTAATCAGCCGTGGCTAGACTTTACGGGACGGACGATGCAGCAAGAAATGGGTAATGGTTGGTTAGAAGGAGTCCATCCCGATGATTGCCAACATTGCTTAGATACTTATGTCACTGCGTTTGATGCTCGGCAACAGTTTCAGATGGAGTATCGCCTCAGACGCTTTGATGGAGTGCACCGTTGGTTTCTAGACACAGGAGTCCCCCGGTTTACATTAGAAGGCGATTTCCTGGGCTACATCGGTTCCTGTATTGACATCACCGATCGCTTCCAAGCAGAAGTCGCATTGCGCCAGAGTGAATCCCGCCTGCGTCTGATGATTGAGAGTGCAAAAGATTACGCCATATTCACTCTCGATCTCAATGGCACGATTGCTACTTGGAATTCTGGCGCCCAAAGGCTTTTGGGCTACACAGACGCAGAGGCGATCGGCTGCCACGGTAGCATCATGTTCACCCCCGAAGACAAGGAACAGGGACGAGCAGAGAAGGAGAGGCAAATTGCTCTGACCCAGGGACAAGTAGAGAACGAACGCTGGCATTTGCGGAAAGACGGCAGCCGCTTTTGGGCGAGCGGTTTAATGATGCCGTTACAGGATGAAACGGGCAACACGCAAGGATTTGTTAATATCTTGCAGGACAAGACCGCGCAGCGACAGGCAAACCAACGGCTACACCTGCTGTATGAAATGACCAGTGATTTGCTTGCCACCGAACAACCCCTAGCGCTGATGAACACCTTGTTTAGCAAGCTCTCGGCCCAGCTAGACCTGCATTGTTACTACAACTTCTTAGTTGAGGAGAAAGACAATCGGCAAAAGCTGCATCTGAGCAACTTTAGCGGGATTTCTGAGGAAGTGGCAGCAATCATGGAATGGATCGACTTCGGTCAACACATCTGTGGACTGGTTGCCCGCGATCGGCGGCAAATAGTTGTCGATCGAGAGCAACTTGCCACTAATCCTCATGCTCAAATTATCCGCTCAATGGGTATTACCGCTTATGCCTCTCAACCGCTGATTGCTCGGGGACGGTTATTGGGGACGCTCTCGTTCGGCAGTCTGACCCGGACTTGCTTTACTTCAGAAGAAATTGACTTGCTGCAAGTAACCTGCGATCAGGTAGCGATCGCTCTGGAACGGGTGAACCTGACAACTTCATTACAGCAGCAAGCAGAGCAGTTGCTCCAAGCCAACCGCATCAAAGACGAGTTTCTGGCTGTACTGTCCCACGAGCTGCGATCGCCCCTCAATCCCATTTTGGGGTGGTCAAAGCTCCTACAAGTTCGCAAGTTCGACGAAGCGAAGACGGCACAAGCCCTCGCCACGATTGAACGGAACGCCAAGTTGCAATCGGAATTGATTGAAGACTTGCTCGATGTCTCCCGGATTTTGCAAGGGAAGCTCAGCCTGAATCCCACTTCGATCAATTTGGCATCGACTATAACAACGGCGCTCGAAACAGTGCGGCTGGCGGCTGGGGCCAAATCTATTGCGGTAGAGGTAAGCCTGGATTCCAACGTGGGTGCTGTGTCAGCCGATCCAACCCGCTTGCAGCAAGTGGTGTGGAATCTGCTTTCCAATGCTGTTAAATTTACCCCCGCCGGCGGTCGGGTTGAGGTGCGATTAGAGCAAGTGGGCAATCAAGCTCAAATCACCATCAGCGACAACGGCAAGGGCATTCCTCAAGAGTTTCTGCCACACGTCTTTGACTACTTCCGCCAAGCTGATAGTGCCACGACGCGGAAGTTTGGGGGATTGGGATTAGGATTGGCGATCGTTCGTTACCTAGTTGAGCTACATGGCGGAACGGTTCAGGCAGACAGCCCTGGTGAAGAGTTAGGAGCCACATTTACCGTCAGACTGCCGCTGATGCCAATTGAGCCAGGCGTCAACGATCGGGAGCAATGCTCTGAGGCATCCCTCAATTTGGAAGGCGTTCAAGTTTTAGTGGTCGATGATGATACCGATACACGGGAGTTTCTGGTTTTTCTGTTGCAGGAGGCTCAGGCAAGCGTCATCTGGGCCAACTCAGCAGGGGAAGCCTTGGCGGCGTTAATGGAATTTAAGCCAGACGTGCTGCTGAGCGATATTGGGATGCCAGATATGGATGGCTATATGCTGCTGCGCCAAGTGAGAGCTTTACCACCAGAGCAAGGTGGGCAAATTCCCGCGATCGCCTTAACTGCCTATGCGGGGGATGTTAATCAGCAGCAAGCGCTTGCTGCTGGGTTCCAAAGGCATATTGCCAAGCCCGTTGAACCGGATGAACTAATTGGGGCGATCGTTAATCTGGTTAGACGGACTGAATAGGACTGAAACGCCAGTCAGCCGACCTTCTCTGCTATGGGTTACGTCCTTCTTTGGAAAGTGTTTACCGCGCTCACACTCAATAGGAGGAGTTTTCTACCTATAACTTCTAACTCCTCCTAGCTGTAAAAAATCTACATCTGTCAGGGGAGACGGGAGAGGAGGCCACCGAGCGAGCGATTACCGATTAACAATTACCGCTTTGAGTCGATTAATATCAACTTTAGTTATTAACTAATTGTGACAGTATGAGCGAACAAGCTAGCGAGCTAATCAAGCAAGGGATTTCGCAATATCAGGCACGCCAATTTGAGGCGGCGCTGGATTCTTGGCAGGAAGCGCTGGGGCTGTATCGCTCAATGGACGATAAGCGGCGATCGGGTGCGGCGCTGGGAAATATGGGCGTAGCTTACGAAGCGCTGGGAAATTATGCTCAGGCGATCGACTGCTACGAGCAGCATTTGGTGTTAGCGCGGGAAATTGGCGATCGCCGAGGTGAGGCGAATGCTTTGGGAAATCTGGGCAATGCTTGCTGTGCTCTGGAGGATTTTTCTACTGCTATTGATTACCAGCAACAGCGTTTGGCGATCGCGCGGGAAACTGGCGACGGGCGCTCTGAGCTGGAAACTTTGGGCAATTTGGCGCTAGCTTGCGATGCTAATGGAGATTTGCCTGGTGCGATCGAATGTTATCAGCAGCAGTTGTCGGTCGCGCGCGCCAACAAGGACGATCGCAGTGAGCGCAATGCTCTCAAGAATTTGAAGCTCGGTTACAAGTATTTGGCAGATTACGAGAAGGCTAACCAGTACCGGCAGCAGCAATTGGCGATCGTCCGGGAACTGTTTTTTACCGATAAAAATAAGAATTTTGTACAACTTGCAGAAACAGTTGGTTTGAATCTGGTTGAGGATTTTGCCGGGGCTAATTTAAGCGGTTTTGACTTGCACTACGCTGATTTTAACGGTGCAGATTTGCGCGAAACAAATTTCCAGGGCGCAGATTTGACCTTGGCGGATCTCAGCGGTGCTTTGCTGAGCGCTGCTATTTTAATTGATGCTAATTTGTGCAATGCTAATTTGCGGGATGCTGAACTCAGCAGCGCGAATTTAAGCGGTGCTGATTTGCGAACCAAGCTGCCCCGGGCTAATTTGAGCCGTGCTAATTTAACCGGCGCAAATTTAAGCAGTGGTTATTTACCGAATGCTATTTTGGTAGATGCAAATTTGACTGAAGCTAATTTAAAAAATGCTGATTTGAGCGGTGTAGATTTGAGCGGGGCGATTTTAAAGGGGGCTGATTTGAGCCGCGCTGATTTAAAAAATGTGGTGGTTAAAAATGCGAACTTTTCTGGTTGTCTGGGAATTTTGGAAGCCGTGAAGGTTGAATTGACCGCACGGGGTGGGATTTTTGAGTAGCATTGGAAATGTTGGTAATTGTAGAGGGTAAGAAAAGTTATGACGGCCGTAACTGCAAAACGATTCTCGATCGCCGAATATCACCGTTTAGGAGAACTGGGATTTTTCGCCCCCGATGAGCGAGTTGAATTGATTCGCGGAGAAATTATCATTATGGCTGCGAAAGGTAGGCTGCACTCTTTTTGTAACAGTCTTTTAGTTGAGGAGTTAATCATTTTACTGGCAAGACGCGCTCGCGTGCGCGCACAAGAGCCAATTATTTTGTCTGATGATAGCGAACCAGAGCCTGATGTTGTTATTGCCCGCAATCGAGCCGATCGTTATTTATCTTCTCACCCGGAGCCTGCTGATATTTTGTTGGTAATTGAGGTTTCGGATTCTACGTTGAAGTACGATCGCGCAACCAAGTTATCTCTCTATGCTGAGACTGGGATTTCTAATTATTGGATATTGAATTTGGTTGATAATCAACTGGAAATGCACAGCGAACCTTATCAGAAACAAAACGGGAGTTATAGTTATCAATTGCAACGAGTTGTTTTGCCAAATCAGACGGTGGTAATTCCTGGTTTTCCCGAGTTATCTCTGGATTTGTCGGCGGTATTTCCGGCACAGATTGGTGAGTAAAAAATCTAGCTCTACCGCACATATTTTCACTCAGTAATTAGATAGCGATCGAGCTTTTATCGATGATATAGCGATCGCAAATTATTCATAAATCGATCTAGGGTTCGATCGAGCAGTAGTTTCCTGAGAATTTTGGCTCAAAA
>NZ_JAUBPO010000118.1:0-20180 GCF_036700785.1 Microcoleus sp. S28C3
TTGTCAAATTTTTATTTGAGTTTTTTACTAACGAACATAAATTTGATTTCCCCAAAATACGTCAATATACTTACACAAACAAAATTATTTAGGATTGCTCTAGATATAGAAAATCATTTAGGATTGCTATAGTGGGCGGTTGCTCGCAGCAACGCCCGGAATATGCAATTTAAATGCTCAACAGCTTAGCAGGCGGGAAGTCCCCGCCCCGACAAGGGTTTGAATTGGCGGGAAGTCCCCACCAATTCAAGATCAGATCGCACTATGTTTATTAATAATTTCGGCTAAATCCGGTACTCCCTTTTCCACGTAAGTCTTAGCTGAGGGGCGGAGTTTGGCATAGGCGCCTTTAACAACCCCTCTTGTGCTGTTCTCTACCCTTTTGTCGCTGATCTGGAGCAATTCGTCTGCCACTATAGCTTTTCTTTCAGCAAGATATTCGACCGGGTTGCCATTGTTGACCGCTTCAGTCCACATCGGATCGAGTGCGATCGAGATTTCTGGCAAAAGTTGATCGACGACTTGGGCGCAATAGTCAGCCCGTATCCCATTGACCGTAGAGTAGGCAGCTTTAAGAGCCAGACCGCCCAATCCCGGCGCTGCAGCAACTTGTTTGTCTATCAACTTTACACAGTCATCAACAAAAGTTTTTCTGTTGTTTTCATCCAAGAGAATATCGCCAAGTCCCATTTTCACTTTCCTTGATTTAATGGTCAATGTGCTTATTAGCTTTCTACTCAATCAGATATCATATATCTATTTTGATCGTTTACTCAAAATTACCTAACTTTTTTAAGGTGGAATGTCTCTACTTGACAACCTGATGTTGAGATTTGTTTAGTATGTTATGGGAACTAATGTCCGATATGCTACTCATTATTGAGCTAGGGTTTG
Source organism: Microcoleus sp. S28C3 (assembly GCF_036700785.1). NCBI lineage: Bacteria > Bacillati > Cyanobacteriota > Cyanophyceae > Oscillatoriales > Microcoleaceae > Microcoleus > Microcoleus sp. S28C3. The sequence continues at coordinate 895 of NZ_JAUBPO010000118.1, forward strand.
TAGTAAGGGCTTTAGTCCTTATTAGGTGATATTAATGAGGACTAAAGCCCTTACTACAAACTGATGAGTTGTGAACAGTCACATAGCAAAGAGAACTACTCGAAAAAAATATTAGAGAGACTCTGCCTAAGTTCGATCGCACTTGCACGTATCTTGCACGTATCATTACGATTGGACGTTCGGCTTGATGCCCGCAGGTACTGCAACGAAGGGAAGTTTGACGGTTTGAGCCGGACGATCGCTCGATCGCAATACTAAATTTTTCGGTAATGTCGCGGAAGTGCTTAGTCCGGGAAAGACTTGAAGCGATAAGGTTAAGCCGGCCGCTAATAAAATTTTTTCTAACATGGCACTGTCTCCAATACATATGCCCTAGGGCATAATTCCTCTTACACATACACCATATAAACATCCTCTGTCCCTTGGTGCGATCGCACGGGCATAGTTAAGTGACACATATCACGACAAAAGAGGGGGTGATGGGAATAGGGGGTAATGGGGGTAGGGGGGAGAGAGAGTAGTCGGGGAGAACGGGAAAATCTTTACGCTTGACTTCTTGCGTCAAGATCCGTTAAATCCGTTAAATTCCCTACACTGCTCGTTGCCGGACTTCCCGACAAATCGAGAATTGTCCGAGAGAAAGAAGCCGTTGAGTCTCTCTGAAAGGTAGAATTAGCGCGTAGAAGTTATTTGACACAGCGGAGGTACCGACAATATGCTTGCATACTTTCTGGCGTTGGCGGTCGGTCTAGGCAGCTTCAGTATTTACATGGCTGCCTTCTTTTTTCCAGAAGTTCACCGCAAAAGTGATTTTACCTGGAGCGGGGTAGGGCTTTTTTATGCGTTAATTTTATGGGCTTGTGCGGGACGAATTACTGGTGCTCTCCTGCTTGGTCAAATGGCGGGTGTGGCTATGTTGGGTTGGTTTGCTTGGGAAACTCTGACTTTGCGCAGGCTGGTGACGCCCGTTGCTGAGCAAACGCCGATTCCTCAGTCCGTGAGTTTGCCGGGGGCGGCAGGTGGACTGTTGGCGGGCTTGTTTACCAAGAAACAAGAGCCGGCAGCGAAAAAACCTAAGTTTGTTCGATCGCCCAAACCGAAAACTGACGTGGTTCCAGCACCCACTGTGGATAAGGGCGAGGTAAAGCTAGAGGAAGAGCCCGCGATTCCCCCAATAGCTGAAATTATTGCCGAAAGTTCGATCGATTCGACAGCCGAAAGTGCGATCGGCCCTGACTTGAAAATTCCCGACAGGAGCGCACCTGCAATTGCAGAAATACCCGTATTTTCAGTCGAAACTCCTGCTGCTGAGACTTCACCAACCCCAGCAGAATTAGCCAGCAACTTCACTCCTCTACCTCTACCTCTAGAAATTTCTGAAATTCCCGCTGCAGCAAGTTTGGAGCCAGCACAGGCTCAGCCAGAGCCTCAACAGCAGCCAGAAGCCGATGATTTTGACGAGATGGAAACAGAATGGAGGACAGCCGTTAAAGAGTCGCAAGCCGCAGCGGCCGCAGCGGTCGCGGCCCCAACTCCTGCCAAACCTGCTAAAAAATCCGGCGGTTTCGCAAGTCTGTTCGGCAATATCAAAAATAGTCTCGGCGGTATGTTGGGACGGGGTGCGGGTAAAAACAAGTCTGATGCAACTCCCCAGACGCCAAAACCTTCAGCGACTCCAGAATCGATCGCACCTGAATCTAAAATACCGGCAAGTCCTGCACCGGGTATCGACCAGATTCTCGAATCCGAATTAGCCGAGGCGGCCGCGGAAGTGGCAGCCGAAAGCAGCAACACTGCTGTTGAAACCAGCCAAGCAGTGCCGTTTCCCAGGGATGTTGAAGCAATGGCCGATTTGATGGCGGCAGAAATCGCGAGTTTTGACAAAATAGGGGAAAGTCCGATCGACGAGCGATCGTCCGCCCAAACCCAAACACCTCTGGCTGCGGTTGGTGAACCAGAAGCAGCAGCCCCTGCTGTATCTCTGGAAACCCAGACACCGCTGGCTGCAGTTGGTGAACCGGAAGCAGCAGCAGGCGTACCGGAAGCAGAAGCCCCAGCAGCATCGATAGAAATGACTGTGGTGGAAATGGCAGCGCCTGTAGAGATAGAAGTACCGGGAGAACCTGGGTTGAGCGTGCAGGTGGAAACGGTTTCAGTATCAGTGATCTCGATCGAATCCACAGATAAAAAACCATCTTCTGAGGGAGAACAACCGGAATTGATTCGCCCGAATCCCCCCCCTTCGGAGCTAGTAGAAGCTGCTCAAGCGGCCGATGAATCCAAGTCTGAAAATCGATCCGACGAAGATAAGCCCTCATCTTGAGGCTAAAAGCAAAAGGTAGAAATCATAATTTTTTTTGATTCTGCCTTCTGCCTTCTTACTTCTTACTTTTTACTTTTTACTTCTTACTTTTTACTTCTTCCCTCTTCCTTCTTCCCTCTTCCTTCTTCCCTCTTCCTTCTTCCCTCTTCCTTCTCCCTTAATATTATGAAAGCAATTATGGTCGTGGGAACAACATCTCACGCAGGGAAATCTTTACTCGTTGCAGCTTTGTGTCGAATCTTTTCTCGGCGAGGCTGGCGGGTAACTCCGTTTAAAGGTCAGAATATGGCACTGAATTCCTATGTCACAGCGGCCGGCGGAGAGATTGGTTACGCTCAAGCAGTGCAAGCTTGGGCCGCAGGCGTCGCACCTTGGGTAGAAATGAATCCGATTTTGCTCAAGCCGCAAGGAGACATGACTTCTCAATTGATTGTCAAGGGTCGGGCGATCGCAAATGTGCGAGCATCTCAATATTACGAGCAGTATTTCGATATCGGCTGGCAAGCTATTCGGGAATCTTTAGAATTTCTCGGTCAAGAATTTGACATGATTGTCTGTGAGGGAGCCGGCAGCCCTGCTGAAATTAATCTCAAACACCGCGATTTAACAAATATGCGGGTGGCTAAATATTTAAAGGCTCGGACTTTGCTAGTAGTTGATATCGATCGCGGCGGCGCTTTTGCTCACATTATCGGTACTTTAGAATTGCTCGATCCAGACGAACGGGCTTTAATTAAAGGATTCATTATTAATAAGTTCCGAGGACAAAAATCGATCTTAGATCCGGGGCTGACTTGGCTCGAAGAAAGGACGGGAATCCCGGTAGTTGGGGTGATTCCTTGGATAGACGAAGTGTTTCCCTCAGAAGATTCTCTCGATTTGCTCGATCGGCGTTCTCCCAATTCTCAAACCGACATAAATATTTCGGTCATCCGCCTGCCCCGAATTTCTAATTTTACTGACTTTGACCCCCTGGAGTCCGAAACTTCCGTCACCGTCAAATATGTCAGCCCAAAAGACCATTTAGGCCATCCAGACGCCGTGATTTTACCAGGATCTAAAACTACCATTTCCGATTTGCACGTGCTGCGCCAAACAGGTATGGCCAAAGCTATTCAAAATTATTTAGTAGCTGGCGGTACAGTCATGGGAGTTTGCGGTGGCTTTCAGATGCTGGGACAAAGTATCACCGATAAAGAAGGCATTGAGGGAGAAAAGGGAGAATTTCCAGGATTGGGATTGCTGCCTTTGAAAACTGCGATGGCACCGAACAAAATTGCCCGCCAACGAATCGTAACATCTAACTATCCTCAACCGGGTTTGCCTGTTTCCGGTTACGAAATTCATCAAGGAAAAACGCAGATCCTAGAGTCAGATTTAACTCAACCGCTATTTGACGATCCGAGTTTAGGAATTGTCAATACTTCTCAATCAATTTGGGGTACATACCTGCACGGCATCTTTGACAACGGAGCTTGGCGGCGAGCTTGGTTAAATCACTTGCGGCAACAGCGGGGACTCCGCGCATTGCCTACAGGTATTCCTAATTACCGGGAACACCGAGAAGCTCTGTTAGACACTCTAGCAGATACAGTGGAAAAGCACTTAGATATAAAGCATATTTTAGGTTAATTAGTTAACAGTTGACTGTTGACATTTAACAGTTAACTGTTAACTGTTAACTATTGTTTGTTAGAGTTGAGGTTAAAATGGAATGACAAAGATTGTTTTTTTACCTGATAACGTGACAGTTGAAGCTGAACCAGGAGAGCATTTGCTAGATGTAGCCAAACGTGCAGGGGTTTCTATTCCTACTGGCTGTCTCATGGGTTCTTGTCACGCTTGCGAAGTAGAAATTGATGGCGGGGATACGATTTGTGCTTGTATTTCCGGCGTCCCTTCCGGGAAAAAGCAAGTGACAATTAATCTCTATGTTGACCCGACTTGGTAATTTGTCAGTTGGCAGTTGGCAGTTGGCAGTTGGTTGTTGGCATTAGTCATTAGTCATCAGTCATTAGTCATTAGTCAACTGTCAACACCTAAAAATGCCATATTTCCAATTTCAAACATTTAATTCTTTTGCCATTCTTGCTGTTTTTTGCGAGCAGATTGCAGCCATTTTTGGGATTCGGGATAAATAGTTGTTCCGGGTTTGACTGATTCTAATTGATTGATAATTTTTTGCAACTGGCTGAGGGAGTAACCGGGATTTTGCCTTGGAGAATTCACCTCATTTTGCAAGTTGGCAAACAAGCTTTTAGCTTCTTGCAAAGCTGTTGCCGAATCTTTTTCTGCTTCCAGTCTAATCTGGGTAATTCCTAAATTTTTCTGATATTCAGCGAGTTTGGTTTGAGCATCGAGATAGCCCGGATTATCGACAGAAATCAATTTCAGTCTATTAATACCTTCTTGCCACAATTCTGCTATTTGTTCCCACTGTGCGGCGGGATGGGGAGGTTTTTGGGAGGCGACGGCGGCGGAAAGAGCAAATTCTTTGGCAGCTTCAATTAAGTTGTCAGCCTGCACAGAACCCGTGGCGATGCCGCCCATTGCTTGAAAGTCTCTTTCTGCTGCTTTGAGTGTTTTCTTAGCGGTTTCTCCCGCGAGGGTTTCGGCGGGAATTTGATTGAGTTGGTCGATCGCACTTTGCCAATTTACCGTCGCTTTTTGTCTGTCTGCGGCAGTTTTTGCTTCCTGATACTGCTGTTTCGCCGCCTTTAGCGTTTGTTCGACTTGATTTAACTGAGTAAAAGCATTTTTTTGCTGGAAAATTTGAGCCTCCATCCGCCCGACATTTTTGCGGGCGGCTTGAAATTCATCAAGTGTAAACCGCCAACTGCAGCTAAAAAAAGAGCAGTACCTCTTTGGGTAATAGCCGAGGAACCACACTGGCAAGGCGTCGAGGTGTTTTTGAGCCTCTTTTGCTTTAATTTCGCCCAAGTCAAAATCAGCGACAGCGGTGGCTTTATTCACCAGTTGATCGGATTGTTCCACAAGGGCGATCGCCTGCCGGTAATTGTGATCCATACTCCTAAAACTCGGCAGCAACAATATCGGCATTGTTTTCGCCACGGGCCAGCGAATCATGGGAAAAGGTAGGTTAATCAGCCAAATTATCCCCGCAGCACTTCCGAGCACACTCCCAGCAAAGATGATTTTACCGAACAATCCGGGCGGGCGGTTGGCTTTGACGGCAGCTTTGAGAGCTTGTTCGCTGAAGTTAGGAAATTCGTCTTTGAAGGTATCGCGGATTTCTTCTCTTGACGCGAAAGTGCCGTTTTGCGATCGTAACTTCTCCAACCGCTTGATTACCATCCGTCGGTACACTTCACCCGCTAGACTATTAGCCGCCGCGCACTTGTCAACTTCTGCCCGCAAAATTTCAAAAGCTCGATCGGTAAGACGCGCCATAAAACTCACCTATTTCCTTTTAGTTATTTTACAGGTTCCCGTCAAAATAATTGTTAAAATATATAAAATTTATATGAAATAATCCGAATTAAGTTCATGCCGACTGCTTTAATCACCGGTGCTTCTGGCGGAATTGGCGCAGCCTTTGCCGCGGAATTAGCCAAACGCCAGCACAATCTAATCTTGGTAGCTCGTTCCGAAGCCAAATTGCAACAGCTAGCTGCTCAACTGCAACAGGAATTCAATATTTTGGTCGAAATTATCGTTCAAGATTTGACCGCACCAGGAGCCACAACTGCTGTATTTGACGCGGTTGTTAAAAAAGGTTGGACGGTTGATTTGTTGGTGAATAATGCGGGTTTTGGCGATTACGGTGCTTTTGCCGATCGCCCGCTTGACAAACAACTAACAATGGTGCAACTAAATATTGTAGCATTAGTTGAACTCTCGCACTTATTTTTGCAGGGAATGCGGCAGTGAAAATCTGGAAGTATCATCAATGTTGCTTCCATCGCAGCTTTTCAACCGATGCCGTACTTGTCGATGTATGCAGCTACTAAAGCTTTTGTTTTAAGTTTCAGCGAGGCACTTTGGGCAGAAAACAAAGATTTAGGAATTCGCGTTTTATGCCTTTGTCCAGGGCCGACAGAATCGGACTTTGCTGCGGTAGCTGAATTTCCGAAAAGTTTGGCATCCAGCAGCGGGCAAAAACTCGTTCCTGCTGCGGAAGTAGTGCGAGATGCTTTGAAAGCTTTAGACAAAAATGAGTCTAATGTTGTGACAGGGGGAATTCCCAATCAAATCATTGCAAATATGCCTCGATTGATGCCGCGAGAACTTTTGGTGAATTCGGTAGGAAAGGTGTTTCGGGCGAAAGCGTAATTACTAAGGAAGTTCGGCAAGGAAGTAGTCTATCTACGGGATTTAACGGATTTAACCGAGGTGGGTTGTAGGAAAGTTCGGCAACAGATTGTGTACGAGATTTAACCCATTTAGCCGAGATTGGGAAAAAGGAACAGGGGAAAAAATTCCTAATTCCCCATTCCCAATTACTAATTCCGAGAATTACAAATATCGAGTTAACTGGACTCGATAGCGTTCCTTCTTAGTAACAGCAACTTCCCCTATTTCCAATCTTCCCTTGCCCGTAACAGCAATTAAATCTCCAGACTTGACATTATAACTAGCTTGAGTAACGTCTTTCCAGTTAACTCGCACGTCGCCACTATCAATTAAATCGGCCATTTTGCTGCGAGACATTGCGAATCCAGCCGAGGCGACAGCATCCAATCTCATGGATGCTTCAACCGTTGTCATTTCTTTCTTTTTGGGTTCTCTAATTTTGAGTTCGCTCAACTCAATGCGCCGCGTTTGCACCGGAACCGATCGCACTTGCTGCAAACTCATCTCCAAATACTCTACCATCTCCGGCATAACAATGGCTTGCGCGCCGCGTTCTCCCAAAACAATCACATCGCCAGTTTTCTCCCGGACAATTCCCGTACCCAACATCGCCCCCAAAAAGTCGCGGTGAGAAGCTGTATCGAACAAGAAATTGCCAGCGATTTCTACTGCAGCAACGTTAACGCTAGCAGAGTCGATCGGGATATCCGATCGCGCGATCGCAATTCTTTGTCTTTCAGCTTGCGGGTAGCCGCCCCAAGCCACTAATTCCACGTCTGTTAAGCGCTTAAATACCGTCAGAGTGTCCGCCAATTCTGGTGGCGACAGAAAATCAGTCAGAGTAACTTCCCAGGTTTTAATTGCTTGTTCCGCTTGGTCGATCGCCCGCGCGACACATTCGCGGTTTTCGATGCCTTTTAACAGTTCTTCTCTTTGTAACATCAGTCAATTTTAGATTCTAATTTGAAATTGCCAAAGCTTGCTGTAACTAAAAAGTCTACTTTTTTAACAGTCGCACTAATTTAATTATAGTCTAAAATCATCAAATAACGATCCTATGATTTTAGTTGCTGGTAAAGCTGATATGATGAGCACGATTATTGTACCAAATCTATGAAGTCTTCGAGTTAAAGTTTTTGCAAGATCTCGATCGAGTATGGCAGCAAAATTGTCCACCCAACTACTTATTCTTCTTCACCCGCAAATACAGTTCTTCCATCGCCTCAATAAACGAACCATCCTTGTGCCAAAACTGTGGAAAATCTCCCTGTTTCTTCACCACGATCGCACTTACCCCACTTTGCGCTGCCACCTCAATCGTCTGTGGCAATCGCTTCGCACCATGCCAAAACTCTTTCAGGCTGACCGTTTGCGCCTCACTGGCGATCGCCTGCGTGTAATAGGAATCCACCGCCACAGGGGCCGCTGCATCAGCCGTCAACTCCGCCGCCAGCGCCATTCCCAAAGGCGTTTTTGCTAATTCGCGGTGCAGCACTTCCTTAGAAAGCCCCCGTAATTCAAACAGTAAAAATGGATCTTTGTCCAATTCGGCCGCCACCAAATAATAAACTCCGGCAATATGTTTGCAGGGATTGCTATAGTCTGGGCAAGAGCAAGTGGTTTTAAAGTCCTCGCGGCTGCTGGGTAAAAGGTGCAATCCGAGGGGTGAAAAAGCCTTTTCAATATTGTCGGGCATTTCGTTGAGCAGCAGCCGAGAAATGAAGCTGGCTTTTGATGCCATTTGGGCGATCGCCACTTTCCACTTTGCCTGACTAATCGGCTCAAACTCAATTTTAGTTTTGTACAGAGGCTCCTTATAAACCCCAAAATAAGGATTTACCGACCCCCTTACTTCTGCCATCACTAAGCCATCATTAATCTTAAAGCTTTTTACCTTGTCATTCCGTGCATAGGAACGTCCCCGTCCGAGTCGCCCAGAATCTGTAAATCTTTCTAACGCATCGATAAATTTATTACCCCACCAAGTCCGAGTAAATTGTGACATCTTTGATTTCTCCTAATCTAGAACCGCATTTTTATTGAGCCTAATTAATTTCTTAAATGCCTCATTATCCAACTCAGTCAACCACGACTCATCCGCACCAATAATTGACCCTGCCAATTTCTTTTTGTCTTCAATCATTTGGTCAATCTTTTCTTCCAAAGTGCCAATCGCCACAAACTTATGCACAAACACATTTTTTTGCTGTCCGATCCGAAACGCCCGATCCGTCGCCTGATCTTCCACCGCCGGATTCCACCAGCGATCGAAATGGAACACGTGATTGGCTTTTGTCAGTGTAATTCCCACGCCGCCCGCCTTCAGTGACAGAATAAATACCGAAGGTTCAGACTCTGGATCTTGAAACTCTGAAATCATCCGTTCCCGTTTTTCGCGACTGGTTCCCCCGTGGATGTAGTAAGTGTTGTAATGTAGCGTTTGTTTAATATATTTTTCCAACGCGCTTCCCAGTTCTGTAAACTGCGTAAATACCAATAAACTTTCGCCTTCTGCTTTGACTTCCTCAATCATCTCGATCAGCCGTTCCAGTTTGTGCGATCGCTCTGGTGTAAACTCACTTTCATCTTGCAAAAACTGGCGCGGATGGTTACAAATTTGCTTCAGCTTCAGCAGTGTCGCCAAAATCATCCCCTTGCGCTTCATCCCTTCGGCCGCGTCAATTTCTTGCTCTACCTCTTTCACAATCGCTTCATAAAGCGAAGCTTGCTCGCGGGTGAGATTGCAGTAGAGTTTTTGCTCAACTTTGTCGGGGAGATCCTGAATAATCGACTTATCGGTTTTCAGGCGCCGGAGAATAAAGGGTTCCACTAATTTTTTGAGCGCTGCCGATTGCGTGCGACTCCCATTTTTTTGAATCGGGATCTCAAACAACTTCCGAAACTGCGCCTCTTTACCCAGATAGCCCGGATTGAGGAAATTAAAAATTGACCATAAATCCAGCAATCGATTTTCCACGGGTGTTCCAGTCAGCGCCAACCGATGGGTAGCAGGCAACTTTAAAATCGCCTTGGTTTGCGCCGCTTTCGGATTTTTAATATTCTGCGCTTCATCAATTACCACGCGATGCCATGCTACGCTGCTCAACAGCTTCTCATCTTTTCGCACCAAGGTAAAGGAAGTAATCAACATATCGCAACCTTGGACGGCGGCTTTAAATGCTTTGGCATCTTGCAAACGTTGAGGGCCGTGGTGAATCAGCGATCGCAATTCTGGAGCAAATTTTTCCATTTCCTTTTGCCAGTTACCAACTACGGATGTGGGCGCAATTAGCAGCGTGGGTAGAACCGAAGGTGCGATCGCTTTTTCTGTCTTTTTTTCTGTCTCTTTTGTAGTAGATAAAACTTCCCGCTCTTGCAATAATCTAGCAATTACCTGCGCCGATTTACCCAAACCCATATCATCGGCAAGACAGCCATTTAATCCCAGACTTTCCAAATAACTCAACCAAGAAACGCCGCGCTTTTGGTAATCCCGTAACTTGCCCTTAAACTTTGCTGGGTCTGCAATTAGCTCTAACCGACTCTTATCGTTCAGCTTCTCCAACATATCCGATAACGCCCGATCGCGCTCAACCTCCAACTGTTCGCTCGCTTCTCCTTCTGCCGTCAACTTCATAAAGTCAATCAGGCTTAAATCGGGGTTTTCTTGGCGATGTTTTTTCCAAAACTCCAACATCTCCTGCATCTTGTCTTTGTCCAGTTCCATCCATTGTCCTCGGAACTGCACCAGCGGTGTTTTGCTATTTACTAACGCCTGCCATTCTTGTTCGCTAACCCGTTCACCCCCGATCGCCAATTCATATTGATATTCCACCAAGGAATCCGCCGAAAACAATCCTTTGCCCTTGATTGCAGCGCTCTTGCTGCCCTTCCCTTTGACTTGCAGGCGAATCTTCGCCCGTTGTCGTCCCTTCGGCGTCCACCAAGCGGGGACAATCACTTTGTATCCGGCATCTTCTAATACCCAAGCGGACTCGCTGAGAAAGGTGAAAGCATCATCTAAGCTGAGGGTAATGTTAACGGGTTTGTCTGTTTCTAGCCCTTGCCAAAGTTGGGGATAAATGCGGGCAGCGTAGCCGAGATTTGTCAGCAAATGTTGCTCAAAGTTGTCTCCGAATTGTGTTTGCAACTGTTTTTGTTGAGTCGATCGCGATCGCCAATAATCCTGCAATGGCATCCGCAGAGATGGGTCTTTTTTCGCAGCCGCCTGAAACTCTAAAACCCAAGGCTGTTCGGGGTTTTCGGGGGATTGTAGTTGAAAGCAGAGGGAGAATGAGTCAGCAGATTGATTGCGTGTAATGTGATCGCGCCAGGTTTGCCATTGCCGGTATTGTTCAAGGCTTACTCGCGCGATTTTTCGTGTTTGGTTGAGGCAGATTTGGAGTAAAGAATCCGCAATCTTATTTTCAAACGATGCTGGGATGGGGGTTTGAGTGACAATTTCCGCGATCGCACACTCGGAAAAATGCCGCAGCAACCGTTCGCGATCGTAGAACTTTGGTGTATCTTGTAGCTGGATCTTCCGAAAACCGGACACACAAACTAAAGGCATCCATTCAACATAGCGTTGTAAATCAGTTTCGTACAGTGTTGAAACAATTTCCCATCCCGGATAAATCTCAAAGCTGGGTGCAATTTTGGCAGGTGTTTTTGGAGTTTTTGCAGTTGTTTTGGTTTTTGTCTCGCCCGCTTTCTTACGCCCGCGCGTGGCTTTCTCAGCGGGTTCGGATGTTTCGATGGGTGCGATCGCGATCGGAGCAGTTTCTCGATAGCGCAACGCCGGAATATAATGATCTTTCAGAACAATTTGCTTAAAATTTTGGGTGTAGTGATACCAAAATAGCAAGTCTGAACCAAACTGAACTTCTGCTAAATCGTAGAGGGCAAAAAAATGCAGATCGTTCAATACTTTAGTCAAAGTGTGGGTGGCGATGGACACACAATTAACTTCCCAATACTCCAACTCAAATGTTTCGGGTAACTCTGTCTCTAAATATCGCGCTAGTTCTAAAGATGGTAACGGCTGGTTATCGGCAGTTGGGAGTAAAAAATACCGAGGGACGATCGCGTATTCTCGCCCCATCGCACTTGTATTGCTGACTGCTGACAGTTGAATCCCGGCTTCTTTCGTTAGAAACTCTCTTAACTGTGCCGTCTCCAATTGTCGGGGATGAACCTTAGCAGGCTGTTTTTTCTTTTGAGTGGTTTCAACCCAAAGACAAAAAGTTCCAGGTTGAATAAAATTCTCTTCTGCTTGAGGAATCCAAGTCCCGTGGAGGATTTTCATAGGTCATACCAAACGCAACCTTTGGCAGCCTATCATATCATCAATTAGCGGGAAAAGATAAGACGGCGGTTGAAACCGCTGCTATACAAACGATGTCCGCCTCCGCAGACTAAAGAGAATAACGTAATTTTACCGCGCTATCTTTAACCCGCGTCGGCAGGTTTTGCTTGTGTAGATTCGGTTTCAACTGCCAAGTCTTCTTACAAATTTAGAAAATATCTGTTAAATCCAACACAAAACCGGGTAATACATCTTCACCGGACAGAGTTACAGGCGAGTCTAAAATTTCCACATCTGAACCTTGACGAGAGATTTCTACTTTTCTATTTTTGCGATCGAGCAACCATCCCAACCTTGCTCCATTTTTCACATACACTTTCATTTTAGCCCGCAATTTTTCTAGCGAGTCAGTAGTCGATCGCAATTCCACCACAAAATCGGGACAAATCGGCGCAAATTTCTCTTTCTGTTCGGGAGTTAAACCATCCCACCTGTCGCGGCGCACCCAAGCAGCATCGGGAGAAATGTCTGAACCGTCGGGCAGTTTAAATCCAGTTGAAGAATCAAAAGCAATTCCCAAATGCTTATTTTGACGGCTCCAACCTTCGAGTTGAAAACTTAGATCCGCATTCCGTCTGCCTGTATCGCTACTCGCAGGCGGCATAATAATTAATTCTCCCGTTGCAGTGCGCTCAAATCTTAAATCCCGGTTGTCTATACACAACTGAAAAAACTGCTCGTCTGTTAATTCGAGCGTTAATTCTAGGGGAGAATGTATGGGGATAGTTGGTAATTCCATAACGGCCTCCAAATATTACACGAGTTGAATGTCAACAGTCAACAGTCAACAGTCAACTGTTAACAAACAAATAACTAAGTCTCTGTATAACCTTGGATATTTTCCGGTTCAAACTGCTGCAAAATATTCGCAGCTTTCCCCGTCAAATCGTCAGTACCCTTAACCGCAATCAAAAATTTACCCGCATTCAAACGGTTGCGGTAGGGCAAAGCATCGCCGCTACCAAAAGCCATACCGCCCGCGCCTCCAACAAAAACGCTGCCCATCGCAGCGGCGATCGCACCGAGTAAGCCACCGATCGCGTGATCGCCAATTTCGCCCGCCCACGCAAAAGTCTTCAACTCAGTCATCAGACTGAAAGTAACACCAGCAATAAAGCCAAAGGGAATCAGCCAAATAGCCATGAGTTTAGCTTGTTTCTTCGCTTGCTGGTTGGGGTCGATCAAGCCAAATTCATCAGCAGTTTTGTAGCCGCGGCCCAAAATGCTCACTTGCTTCATAGGCAAGCCTTCTTTTTCCAGAGCACAGTAGGCAGCTTCGGCTTGAATTCGATCGGGCAGTACGGCGATAAGATAATTCATTGACAATAATTCCTGATAGTTAGGCTGAAATAGCCAAAGTCTATTATATCCCGAAAAGACATACTAGCTAAGCAATTGGGGGATTTTAACACGGTCGTAAACTCCGATCGCCCGCAAAGCTAAAATATTTCACGCAAAAAACGGCCGACCTTGACCGAATACAGATACAATTCAAACTGCACAAAGGCAAGCTTGAGCTGAGCTGTTAGATACTGCTCTAAGTCATAAGTCTCAACTTTGAGCTCGCCAACGCTCGGTCTATTTTTACTATTGCACTCAATTGCTTGCTATGCCTAAAGTTCTAGTATCCGATCCGATCGACCAAGCCGGAATTGACATCCTCTCCCAAGTCGCGCAAGTTGACGTAAACACAGGGCTCTCAGCCGAAGAACTGGTACGAATTATTCCAGATTACGACGCTTTGATGATTCGTTCTGGCACCCAAGTTACCAAAGAAATCATTGAAGCCGGGAATTCACTCAAAATCATCGGCAGAGCCGGCGTCGGCGTAGATAATGTCGATGTACCCGCCGCTACCCGCAAAGGAATTGTAGTCGTCAATTCCCCCGAAGGCAACACGATCGCCGCCGCCGAACACGCGATCGCCATGATGCTCTCCATGTCGCGCCACATCCCGGAAGCCAACGCATCCGTCAAAGCGGGTAAATGGGAACGCAACCGCTTTATCGGCGTAGAAGTTTACAAAAAAACCCTCGGCATTGTCGGTTTGGGCAAAATCGGCTCCCACCTCGCCGCCGCAGCCAAAGCAATGGGCATGAAACTGCTGGCCTACGACCCCTTCATCTCCACCGAACGAGCAGAACAGTTGGGCTGTCGCTTGGTAGAACTCGAACTGCTGATGCGCGAATCCGACTACATCACCCTGCACATCCCCAAAACGCGGGAAACCCTGCACTTAATTAACGCTGAAGTGCTCTCGAAAATGAAGCCCACGGCCCGCATCATAAACTGCGCCAGAGGCGGCATCATCGACGAAGCAGCCCTTGCAGAAGCCATCAAAGAAGGCAAGATCGCCGGCGCAGCTATAGACGTTTACGAACACGAACCCCTGGAAGCCGATTCCCCGCTGCGGAATGTCGGCCAGAACATCGTGCTGACGCCCCACTTGGGAGCATCCACAGCGGAAGCTCAGGTGAATGTGGCGATCGACGTTGCCGAACAAATTCGCGACGTGCTGTTGGGATTGCCCGCCCGATCGGCTGTCAACATACCCGGCATTTTCCCAGACTCGATCGAAAAACTCAAACCCTACCTGCAACTCGCCGAAACCCTCGGCAACCTCGTCAGCCAGCTAGCCGGAGGCCGAGTCGATTACCTCAACGTTCAACTTCAAGGCGAATTGGCCAGCAACCAAAGCCAGCCCGTAGTTGTTGCCGCCCTCAAAGGCCTGCTCTCCCAAGCCCTGCGAGAGCGCGTTAACTACGTCAACGCCAGCATTGAAGCCAAAGAACGCGGAATTCGCGTCGTTGAAACCAGAGACGCCTCGATTCGCGACTACACAGGCTCCCTGCACCTCTCGGCCAAGGGAACTCTCGGCGAACACACAGTCACGGGTGCAGTGCTCGGCGAAAGCGAAATTCGGATTACCAGCGTTGACGATTTCCCGGTCAACGTTTCCCCCACTCACCATATGCTGTTTACCCTGCACCGCGATATGCCGGGGATTATCGGCAAAATTGGTTCCCAATTGGGCAGTTTTAATGTCAATATTGCCAGTATGCAGGTAGGCCGTAAAATCGTGCGAGGCGATGCGGTGATGGTTTTGAGCCTCGATGACCCTCTACCAGAAGGGATACTGGCCGAGATCCTCAAAGTTCCGGGAATTCGGGATGCTTACACGGTAAATCTTTGATGGATTTTGGAGTTTAGATTTTGGATGCCAGGACTGATAATTGGTAATGGGTAATTGATCGTTGGTAATTGGCAAGAAAGCGGGAATTTTTCTATTAGCCAATCCTTATTCCTCACTCCCCAGTTCCCAGTCTCCAGTTCCCCTGGGCCAATCTAAAATCTAAAATCTAAAATCTAAAATCGTTATGGCACATAGCTGGTGGGAAATTAGAATTCTTTGCGATCCGGCGCTGGAAGATATCATCTTTTGGCGTTTGGAACGGTTTGGCTGTCGGGGAACTGCTACTGAGATCAAAAGCAATTCCTGCCTGATGTCGGCTTATTTGCCCGAAGAACAGGCAGGATTGCTGGATTTGGCCGCTCTGTCTCTGTGGCTGCGCCAAGATGCTCTGTGTGCAGGTTTGCCCCTACCTGCGATGCAGTGGGATTTGATTGAAGAGGAAGACTGGGGCAGCACTTGGAAGCAGCACTGGCAGCCTCAAGAAGTGGGCGATCGCTTTTTAATTAATCCGGCCTGGCTGCCCCCACCGACTGATACCGATCGCGTTATTTTGCGTTTAGATCCCGGTGTGGCCTTCGGTACCGGTGCTCACGCTACTACTCAACTTTGTCTGGAGTCGCTGGAAATGCGTCTCGGTTTTGATGACAAAGAGTGCATCGTTGCTGATATCGGCTGCGGATCGGGTATTTTGTCGATCGGCGCGGTGTTGTTGGGCGCTACAAAAGTTTATGCTTTGGATACCGATCCTTTGGCAGTGCGATCGACCATTAGCAACAGACTACTCAACCGCGTTAATTCTCAGCAGTTAGTTGCAGATCTCGGCAGTATCGATCGTTTGAAAGAAATGATCGATGAGCCGATCGACGGTTTGATCTGCAATATTTTAGCAGAAGTAATCATCGATTTAATCCCGCAGTTCACTGCAATTAGCAAACCGACTACTTGGGCCGTGCTCAGCGGCATTTTGCTCGAACAAGCTAAGCCAATTGCCGACACTCTCGAACAGCACGGCTGGATTGTGGCTACTCTGTGGAAGCGCCAAGATTGGTGTTGTTTTAATATTCGGCGCAGTTAACAATATCGTAATTGCTAATTCCTAATTGCTAATTGGTAATTTTGAGTTCATGTTTCATCTTTGGGAAGTGAACTTAAATAAATCTCGCACCTGAAAATAAACCGCGCCAGCCCAGTAGAAACCATTCACCAAAATCAACAATCCTTTACCAGCATAAGAATTAACAAAACCAAAAACGCGGTAAGTTGACAGCAGCACTAACAACATTTCCAATAGAGAAACAATTGACCCGTAGTGCTTCCTATCCCAATAAGAAAACGGACTGAGAAAACGGTAATTGCTGAACGGAAAAAAGTGTCGGTGAGCGTCGTCATTGTGGACAGGCAAATCTCCCAGAGAGTGCAGTATCGTGCTGAAAAACAGAATTTGCACGCTTTGCCAGCCAAAGTAATAAGCAATTAGCAAACCAATAACCGCAAGGGGAATTGAATGAAACAGAGCCACAATATTTTGCACAAAAGGCTCATAATATGCTTTTGACCAAATTGTAGCTGCGGGCAAGCGAGCCATGTATTTCGCCCAAAAGTAAAATAAAAATATCGGAATATCCGGCAAAATTCCGCCGATAACAATAATTAGATTAGCTTGCGGCAGTTGCGGTTTGCCGAGAATTGCCAGATTGATAATAGCGTGGCTGGGAGTCTTCATTAGTAGGGTGCGTCAACTAGGATTATCTTATTCATAATTAATCAGATGTGGGCTGACGCACCCTACGCGTGAGATAATTGGCTCCGGCTACAAGTAAGGTTGCACTCGATCGATCAACTGCGCCGCTTGCATTACTCCCTCAATTCGATCGACCTCAGCGCCATTTTTGAACAGCACCAAAGTCGGCAAAGCATAAATGTGATGCTGCGATGCCAACTGTTCGTACTTATCGGTGTCAATTTTGACAACCATCAGCTTGTCTTTCATCTGACCGCTCACTTGCTCCAAAATCGGTGCCATCATCTGACAAGGCCCGCACCAAGTAGCGTAAAAATCTACCAACACCGGCAAGTCAGAGCCCGATAGTAACTCTTCAAAACTGCTGAACTGTTTTTGAACTGCCATAAGACAAAATAATTTTTTGGGTTCTGGCTCGATTTTAGTGCAAAATTCTCTGGTAGATTGCGAGGATACAATTATGGAACTATTACCAGAGACTTTTCAGAGATTGCGGGGTCAAGTTGCTGTCGTGACCGGTGCGTCGCGGGGAATCGGCCGCGCCGTTGCTTTAGCCCTAGCGGCTGAAGGCGCTAAAGTCGCCGTCAACTATGCGAGTTCGAGTGCTGCTGCTGATGAGGTGGTAGCAGAAATAGTCGCTGCTGGAGGAGAAGCTGTGGCACTTGCAGCAGATGTCTCGAAAACTGAGCAAGTAGATTTACTCACCAGTAATGTCATGGAAAAATGGGGACGGATTGACATTTTGGTGAACAATGCAGGCATTACTCGCGATACTTTGCTATTGCGGATGAAGTTGGAAGATTGGCAAGCGGTAATTGATTTGAATTTAACTGGCGTGTTTTTGTGTGCGAAAGCTGCGAGTAAAATCATGCTGAAACAGCGAAGCGGCCGAATTATTAATATTGCTTCGGTTGCTGGGCAAATGGGCAATCCCGGACAAGCTAATTACAGTGCGGCGAAGGCTGGGGTAATTGGATTTACTAAAACTGTGGCGAAAGAGTTGGCGAGTCGCGGGATTACTGTGAATGCAGTTGCACCGGGTTTTATCACTACAGATATGACTAAGGATGTCAAGTCTGATGAGATTTTGAAGTATATTCCGCTGGGGAGATATGGGGAAGTTGAGGAAGTTGCGGGGATGGTCAAGTTTTTGGCGGCGGATGCGGCAGCGGCTTATATAACCGGGCAGGTTTTTAATGTGGATGGGGGGATGGTGATGGCTTAGGATTTGGGAATTTTTTTAACCGCAGATGCCCGCGGATGAAGGCGGATATTTGCGGTTAATAATTATTTTAGGGCGGCACGCAACTGACTGAGGACTTTTTTGTATTTGGCAATGCGTTGAAAATCTGCCTCGGTCGGATGGGCAATGCGACTAATATCGAGGTTATGAGTAACATCAGCGATTTTGACTGGCAATGCGATCGGGTTGGCAATCACACGCTCTAAATAAGTGGCATAAGCTTCTCCTTCTATTTTGGTAATCGCCTGGATCGCCGAGACTAGAACTTCAGGAAAACCTTCGCTTCTAAGTTGTTCGAGTGTAAGTTCAGAATCTTCGACTGCATCGTGTAGAACCGCTACGATTTTCTGCTCTAGAGAATTTACATTTTCCATCACAAATAGCGGATGATCGAGATAGGGATTGCCTGCCTTATCAACCTGCCCCTCATGAGCTTTTGCGGCGATCGCGATCGCTCGTTGTAGTAATAATTCGTAATCTGAGTTCGTATTTGACAACATAGTAAAGAAGTTCTCTATTATAGTTTCATCCCCCTCGCGGGGAAAAGCTAAGTAGTCGGACATAAATAGGACTTATACCAATTTTACATGAAGTTGCATAGAATAAAGATACTGTTTAGAGGTGATGAGTTATGGCACGTCAACTGATTGTGGCGATCGCAGAAAGTGCAGAGAGTTTGGAGCAACAACTAAAAAACAGTCGTACCTAAGCGTCAGAAAGAACGGTTGCAAATGTTGTGGTGGCTAAAAACTGGACAAATCACGAGCGCATCAAATCCTGGCCAAACGTCTGGGACGTGATGGTTCAACGGTAACTCGGTGGTTGCAAAAGTATCGTCAGGGAGGATTGTCCGAATTGTTGGCCCTCAAGAGTGCACCCGGAAAATTGCCCCACTTGAGTCCAGAGGCTCTTGCCGGATTACAAAAAAGACTGGAACAGCCACGCCTGTTTCAAAAGTTACGGAGAAATCGTGGAGTGGCGTTGTGGGAGACTTATCAACTGAACCTGACATACCCCACAGTCTATCATTAGACCTCTTGCGAAATTCTCAGGCGATCGCTAATTTATCTTCAAAGAAAGTTCATAATTATAAATACCAGCAAT
>NZ_JAUBPO010000119.1:0-20057 GCF_036700785.1 Microcoleus sp. S28C3
CTTTAAGTCGGGGAGTTTTTCCATTCCTCGATCTAATGTCTATCTCGTCTTCTTGTCAAGGGGGTTGAGCAATTACGTTTTAAGTATCGAGATTGTGCCAGATAATTTGTGATGGCTCCCAGACATCAATCGATTTCGGAAGAAACAAGAAAGTTGATAGATAAACTTTTATTAGAAAAAATATCTCTGGCTGGAATTGTGAGGGCGACGGGGGTTTTAAAAAGGTGGCTACAATACTATGTTAACAAAAAGTTGGTAGCCCTCAAAAGACAAGTAGAAGTGAAGTCAAAAAAAATGGAAAGCTAACTATTCAATGTGATGAAATGTAGTCATTTGTAGGAGACAAGGGAAACAAGCAGTGGATTTGGTTAGCAATTGATGTGTTGACTAAAGAAATTGTAGGAGTGTATATTGGCAAAAGAGATCGAGCAGGCGCTCAAGGATTATGGGATTCTTGTGCGACCTGTTCCAGAGTCAATGTGCCGTAAGTTATACAGACTTTTGTCCTTTCCTAGGTCACAGTTTTTCCTCAAAAAAGACACAAGGCAGTAGGAAAGGAGACTGGTCTGACAAACTATATAGAAAGATTTAATAATACGGCGAGACAAAGAATATCTAGATTGGCGAGAAAAACTATTTCATTCTCCAAGAAAAAATCCAATCATATGGGGGCTATTTGGTATTTTATTCATGAGTATAACGCCTGTTTATCTATCAATTAAAACCCTGGATTTTCCTTGCTATGCAGGACTACCATCAAACGTTCTGCAATGGCGTCGCCAACACGCAAAGCATTCGCCATAATCGTCAGTGTCGGGTTGACTCCAGAATTTGACGGGAAAAAGCTACCATCGACAACATAAAGGTTATCAACATCGTGGGTGCGGCAGTTGAGGTCTAATACTGAGGTTTTGGGGTCGCTACCAAAGCAGCAGGTGCCACATTGATGGCCCACAGCTTGCAAAGGAATGTTATTGCGGGGATAGAGGCTAAACGGGATGACGTGCATGGCATTTCGCTCGATCGACTTTAGTACCGATGTCCAGCGATGAACTAGGCGATCGGCAGCTTCAGTATTATTCAGGGTGTAATCCAGGTGTAACTTGTCACCGACAACACGCACGCGATTGTTAGGGTGGGGCAAATCCTCGGTTTGCAACCACCACCCCACGGATCGTTCAGCCATCAGGTGGAGTTCAAAGCCTGGAATCAATTTCACGTAGGGTGCTAAAAGTGGGGGCGCTTCCGCCGGAATCATATCTGGCAGCACATTTCCGCTATTTTGCACCATGCCCATAGGGTAGGGAAAATCCGGTTCGCCCCAGTAAAAGTCGTTAACAGCGATCGTCTTTTGAAAGTTGGCTCGGTTGGGTTCAAGATGGATTGATAATAGTGCGATCGCCTGATGCTTCATAAAATTGCGCCCCACCCGATCGGAACTGTTCGCCAGTCCATTGGGATGCTTGTCATTAGCCGATCGCAGCAGCAAGGCAGTGGAATTGATCGCCCCGCAAGCCACTACGACAATATCAGCAGAAAACTGATACAACTCGCCATTAACATCAGTTTCAACGGCAGTCACTTCTCGCCCAGACGCGCTAGTGTGCAGTTGGAGGACTTTGGCATTTGTTATCAGCGTTACGTTAAAGTACGCCTCGCGGGTGGGACGAATCGCATTGACATCGGCATCGGCTTTTGCACCCACCAGACAGGGATAGCCGTCAAAGGTATCGCAGCGAATGCAGGGACTTTTAGTGCGATCGCTCTCGTTCAGCTTAAGTCCCAATGGCAGATGAAACGGGTAGTAGCCGAGCTTGTGGATGCAATCGGCAAGCGCCTGCATATCCGGCTCATGACTCACCGCAGGATATGGATAGGATTCGCTGCAAGGCGGTTCTGTAGGGTCTTTACCTCGCTCTCCATGCACGTCGTATAGCTTTTCTGCCTGAATGTAATAAGGCTCAAAATCCTCATACTTCAGTTCCCACTCTGGGGAAATACCGCCCTTGTGGATTACTTGCTCAAAATCTCGCTCTCGCAGTCGTAGCAACGCTGCCCCATAAAGTTTGGTATTTCCACCAACCCAGTAGCCCGTCTGCGGACGAAACGCCTTACCGTCTTTGTCGTACCAGTGTTCGTCAGTGTGATAGCGTTCTTTTTGGTAAACTTCCTTAGCGCTCCAGTTGTCTTTTTCACGAGGTAGAAAATCACCTCGCTCCAGCACTAAAATCTTTTTACCTGTGGGTGCCAAGCGGTGAGCCAGCGTACCTCCACCTGCTCCTGTCCCGATGATGATGACATCATAGTGATTTGTTGTCGTTTTCATTGAATTTTTTCTGAAGTTATTCTGGCTTTATTTATTAACTTCTTGGAGTAGTTTAGCTTCATCTAGCAACACAGGCTGTGCATCAATTCCGATGCGAAATAGGACGTAAGGTTTCTCAAGCAGTTGTTGAAATTGCTGTGAGCGATTGATTAGGAATGAGATAATATCTCTTAGGATAGATTGTTTGCTCCACATTATTACTTTAAACTCAAAAAAGTCATCTATCTGATGGCTTATTCTTTATATCTACCTAACGAAAGATTCCGATTTGATCGATACTACTTATTTAAAAATAGTTCGCTAATCTATAGCTGTGGTTTGAGGTGTAATTCACACTAATTAAACGACAATTACCCTGAACTTAAAGCTGTAACGATCGCAGCTCAATGTGCGTTAACTGGCAAGAAATACCATGCCTGAAACCATCGAAATTTATGACGATCGCCTCCGATCGGTTGTACACCCAGATAGTTCGCTCCAAAAGCTTGCCACCGATGCCGTTCATAGCGAAGGCCCCGTTTACTTCCACGAAGACGACAGCCTTGTGTGGAGCGATGCTCACGGCAACCGCCTGTTGCGCTGGAGTGCTAGTGATGGAGTGAGCGTCCTGCGCGACCCGTCCGACTATCAAAGCGGTAATTACCGCGACTTGGAGGGCCGTCTGGTTGCGTGTTCGTCGGGTTTACGTGCTATCATCAGACGCGATCGCGACGGTCAGTGGAAGGTTTTAGTAGACCGTTACCAAGGTAAGCGCCTCAACAGCCCGAACGACCTGGTAGTGAAAAGTGACGGCACAATCTGGTTCACTGACCCACCCTACGGCATTACTGAGTCAAACCAAGGATATGGGGGCGAACAGGAACAACCGGGATGTTTTGTTTACCGCTTTGACCCAGCAACGGGTGAGATCGATGCGATCGTGACGGACATGGTTCGCCCTAACGGACTTGCTTTCAGTCCGGACGAAAACCTATTATACGTATCTGATACCGCTGCTTTCAACATTCCAGATGGGCCCCATCATATCCGCGTGTACGAGGTCGTAAACGGTAGGCGCGCAACCAACGGTAGCGTATTTGCAGTCATAGATCCGGGTCAACCCGACGGGTTGCGCGTGGACGAGTACGGCAATATCTTTACTAGCTCTCAGGATAGCGTGCAGGTATATGCGCCCGATGGCAATCGCTTAGGGAAAATTCTAGTGTCGGAGACTTGTGCTAACCTCACCTTTGGTGGAGTGAAGCGCGATCGCCTGTTTATTACGGCAGGCACATCTTTATACGCGATCGACCTTAATACTCGTGGGGTGCAAAGATGATTTACAAATTTGTTATTGGTTTTGCGCTCAGTTTTCTATTAGCTACTAACATTTCCTCTAATCTGCCAGAGCTAGGTCTAAGCCTATTCAGTTCGCTTAATAATGTCTACCCTACCGGACTTCAAGGCGCGTTGCTTTTATTATTAAGAGTTAGTGTCGGTATATTGTTCCTCCTGCACGGCTATCCTAAAATAACGCATCTTCAACAGTGGGCGGATGCTCTAAAAATGCCGATCTTTCTTTGCTTTCTATCAGCAGCATCGATGTTGGGCGGTGGAGTTTGCCTAATTCTGGGATTTCTTACTCTATTAGCGAGTCTACCAATTCTCGGATCGATGGTTTTTGCAATGGTTTTAGAAATTGCACAAGGGTTGCCTTTTGTGGCTCGCGATCCCTATTTAATTCCTGAAGAACAGTATCAGGGGCCTTTAGGGAAAGGCGAACCGCCAAGCTGGGAAAAAGCGTTTATGTATTGTGTCATGCTGATTGCGATCGCGGTTTTAGGCCCAGGTGCGTATTCGCTCGACGCTCTGATTTTTGGACGGTGAACCAAGGCTTACCTTGCAGATGGATTTTATGTCAAGCTTTTTAAACTAATCATTGCTAAAGAATATGTTAAAAAACTTTTTTTTTCTCATAACTTGTATCAGGATTAAGCGGAAACCAGTTAATTTAATTTAAAGAGGTAGCCTAGTAATGCCATCTGGCGATCGACAATCTCTCAACTGGCTGTTGCAACAGTTTCAGCTCAAGCCCGGTAAACCTGATATTCTCTACGGCTTGCGTACCCTTTTGGCAGTGAGCGGGCCCATTGCAGTTGGCTTCATTACAGGTCATCCTGCTGCAAGTGCGATCGCGGTGATGGGAGCCATGTTTGTTGGGATGGTCGATACGGGTGGAGCCTATCGCCAAAAAGCAACTGTCATGCTCGCAGCAACCATTGGCGTTACTGTCGCCTTGCTAATGGCGAATCTGGTTAGTAGTACCCTGTGGCTAGCTATTCCAGCCACGTTCTTAGTGATGTTCATCGCTGGCTTAGCTGGTCTGTTTGGTACGATCGCCGCGACGGTTAGCCTGGTTACATCAACTATGTTTATCGTCTCGCTAGCAAAATTCGCTTCGTTCCCAGATTTATCTACTGTTTTTCTTCAATGCGCGCTGTGCCTAGCTGGAGGTGTCTGGGCGATGGTGTTATCTCTAGGATTGTGGGTGCTACGCCCTTATACACCTGCGATCGAGGCAGCCAGCAGTTGTTATGCCACATTGAGCAAATTTTTGCGAATGGCAAGCGAGATACCATTAACTCTGGAGGAGCGTCAGAAGTGGGGAGAGCAATTCTTACAAGGTCAAGACAGCGTAATACAAGATTTGACCTCTGCCCGGAGTGTTTGGGGTGCTGTGTGGACGGGCAGAGAAACTGCTGACTTGCGGGGCAATCAGTTACTCGTCTTAATTGAGGATGTCAACCAAATTACCAATTCTGTTGTAGCACTGGTGGAACTGTTAGCGATCGCATCCACTCGTCCCTTATTCCAGCAGTTGCACAGAGAAATTCAGCAAGTGCTAGAAGCATCGGCAACGGCTTTGCAAATCTTGTCAGAATCCCTCGCCAAAGAAAAGAACCTTGTTCGCTTGGGAGATTTGGATCGGGCGATCGAGGCACTAGAATACCAATGGCAAGTCATACACTCTCAAGTCCTGAATCACGCTAGTTTGGCTCACGCAGATGACTATGCTGACTTAGTAAGTATTGGCAAGATTGTAGCTATTCTGAAAGCCCTAGCAGAACAAATTCATACCGATGCGGAAATTGCCACAGATTTACAACGAGGAGAAAGGCGCAGCATCGCCCAGCTAAACATTTATCCCCCGATACAGGCACAGCGTTCTTCAATTATTGACACGCTGCGGAATAATCTCACGTTTAATTCTGTTATTTTTCGTCACGCTTTGCGGCTGGCGCTAATAGTAACAACTGCCCAATTAGTAGCCTTGCTATTGCAAGTACCCACAGGCTATTGGGTAACACTCACTGCTGTAGTTGCCCTAAAGCCGAACTTTGGCGGTACTTCTCAGACAACTGTGCAACGGGTGATTGGAACCACATTAGGGGGCATATTTGGCATTTGCCTGGTCATACTTATCCATAATCCAGTGGCAATATTAGTCTGTCTTCTGATACTCTTAGTCACTGCTATGTCGGTGCGATCGCTAAGCTACGGCATCTTTATCACTCTCCTTACTCCCGTAGTCATATTGCTACTGAATATGACGAGTAAAGGCGGCTGGGAGATTGGAGTATTACGCATTGTAGATAGCTTAATTGGAGGCATTTTAGCATTACTCGGCAGCTATTTGTTATTTCCCAGTTGGGAGCGATCGCAACTTCCAGCACAACTAACAACAACTATTCGCTCTAATCTCGCGTACTTTCAACAGGTTGCAGCTAGTTATATCAACCCAGAACAAAAGTGCTCTACTGAAACTATCAGAAACCTGCGTCATCAAGCGGCATTAGAGAATGCAAATGCTGCTGCTGCGGCTCAAAGGTTATTCAGCGAACCCCGTCACGTTCGAGGAGAAGTAGAACCGATCGCGATGCTAATACTTTACATTCGTGCTTTTTTCAGCTCAGTTACAACCCTAGCAGAACATCAGCATAAATTTAGCGGAGAGTACCAATTTGCAGATTTCCAACGATTTACCGATGCGATTGTCCAAATTTTAGAGAACTTAGCAAATGCGCTGGAACAGGGACACCCACCTCTAGCTTTACCGAGGCTAGATATTTATATCGAAGCAATTCACAACGATATTGAACAGTTACATATCACTAGGATATCAGAGTTGGCTACAAATCCAAGTTCTGTAACGTCAACGAGGCAAGCTGTTCGAGAACAAACTCCTGTTTCCACACAACTAGACCGAATTGCCCATGAAATGAAATGTCTGCATTGTGCGATCGATCGTTTGCAAAAATCTTTGGATGAGAGTTCAACTAAATAGCCAAATACTTTGCTAAACTTACTCATATTTTTAGACAGATATGAAATTTTAGATTATAATGTACTTAAATAATTGGACATAAATAAAAGTAGCCATGTCATTGTGAGCCAAACGTAATGAAGCGAAGCAATTAGCTTGCGTTTTGAAATTGCAACGCTCGGCTCGCAATGATATTTTTTATTTTTATGCGAATATTTAATAAACATAGAATTTAGGGCGACAGAGATTGAACTACAACAAAAGTATTTGACGGCTTTTGCTAGTTAGGAATTATGTTTAACGGTTATTCCGCAATCAGTAATACACCATGTCCGTCAGGGTCTTTGATTAAGCAACCTTGAGAATAAGGAAATGATCTATCTGTAAAGTCTACAACCCGCGACGAAACAAACTCAACCCGATTCTGCCGCAACATCTTCACAGCTTGCTCAATGTCGTTGACAACTAGCTCAATTTGCATATTGGCAATATCGTAACTTTTCCAGTCACTAGGCATGGGACGACTATTTATAGGCACAAGATAGTCTAGCAGTTCAATTCCTAAACCGCCTTGATTAGGTCGCAGTGCTGTAATTCGGACTTCCACTTCTTCTGGTAAATGATCGAGTCTAGCTTGCGTTTTACCTTGGTTAAGGCTACCTCCATCAACTTGCATTCCCAGGAGATCGCGGTAAAATTTTAGACTCTGCTCAGTGTTGCTAATCCCGATCGCACTATGGTCGATTCCTAAAAACAAGCGATCGCCCTGCTGATGCCACTTCTCTTGTCCTTTATCAGCAGGAAACCAAATTAACTCTAAAGGGTGGCGATCGCAGTCTTTGAATTTGAATGCTCGTACACCAGCAGATGCTTTATTCTCAGGCGGTATCGTCTGCGGTTCAACTGAAATCGGTTCAATTGGAAACGATCGCAAATGAGCATAAGCCCGATCCATATCACTAACTGCGATCGCCAAATGTTGAAACCACAAATCATTACTTTGCGAATCCTTGGGAATCGGTTTTCCCTCAATATTGAGATACTGCATCAGATCAATGAGTTCATCTCCAAGCTGCAAGGTGACAATGCGAATTGTTGCCTCAGCCATGCCTACTAAGTCGCTGTAATCCTCTGTTTCAACCGTGATGTCTGAAACGGGTTCAAATCCTAGTGCTTGCGTATAGAAGTCCTGAGAGCGATCGGCATCACTCACAGTTAGCCCAATAGCACGAATTCGTTGTACCTGAATGGGATTCAACATAAAAATTTTGAGATTATCGAAAGCGGCAAGCCTGCCCGATAGTAGGCGTTTCTTCAAGTTGGACAATCATCAGAACTGCGGGCGCATCGCCGACAGTGCCAGAAAGGTGTCCCTTCTGTCCCTGCGCGTTGGCTTTCGTATTCTGGTCTTCTCCAAACGAAATTTCACCAACACCCATCTCCACTCGTTGCCCGTCCATCGTCTCGACAAACCAGCGTCCCGATAGCGGAACGATCCACTGGGGTTTCGGATTTTCATGCCAAGTGCCAATCCAGCCAACAGGTTGCACCGTAAAGACGACGGTAGCACCAACTTGCTGCATCTGTTCGAGCCACTGAGGAGAGGCAGGTGGTGAAATACTCTTGAGAGTGAAGTCTTGAATTTGGCAACGAGACTGGTGGCTGATGCCGTCTTCGTCAGTCCAGACGTGCCAATAGTCGATCGTCGGGGGTATTGGATCGCGATCGCTCGATCGCGATTCAGTTTGTTTGTGGGATGAAGGATGAGTCATTCGATTTTAGATTTGAGATTTTGGATTTTGGATTGACCCCACGGATAACTTCGGGGGCTTGAGGATTTTAGATTTGAGATTTTGGATTGATTCCACGGATAAATCACGTGGCGGGTACCATCAAAAAATTCTTGGTCATAAAAATAAATTGCGTTAACGATTGGGCTGGCGAGAATTAACAGAAACTTTGGTTGTTATAGAGGAAGAAGTTAGGAGTCGGCAATCATGGTTTATCGTTTACCTGCTGAATCAACTTGGCAATTAGTGCTGTCCATCCGGTTTGGTGACTTGCTCCCAATCCAGCCCCGTTATCACCATGAAAGTATTCGTAAAAGAGAATCAAATCGCGCCAATGGGGGTCTTGCTGAAATTTTGCAATACCACCGTAAACCGGACGCTGCCCATCTTGATTTTGCAAGAAAATAGCGATCGACCGTTTCTCCAAATAAGCCGCAACCTCCCAGAGATTGAGCATTACTCCTGAACCTGTGGGACACTCCACTTTAAAGTCATCGCCTAAGTAGTGATAGAACTTTTGCAAGGATTCAATTAGTAGAAAGTTAACTGGAAACCAGATGGGGCCGCGCCAGTTCGAGTTACCGCCAAATTGGTTAGAAGTAGATTCAGCAGGCTCATAGTCTACTTGATAGCGAGTGTCGTCCCAGTCGAAGATAAAGGGATGCTCTTTGTGATAGCGGGAAACCGAGCGGATACCGTAGGGTGAGAGAAATTCATCCTCATCCAACAATGGTCGCAGGATACGGCGTAGCGCTTCGGGGCTAGTAATGGCAAGCAGGCGGCGATCGCCTTCTCCCTCACTGGTCATACAAGCAATGTTTTGTGCCAGTTCGGGACGGTTGTTGAGAAACCACTCAATTTTGTCTTTTAAACCTGGTACAATTTCTAACAAATCTGGCTCGATAGTATCAACTGCAAATAGCGGTATTAGTCCCACCATTGACCGTACTTTGATTCGCACGTCCTCTCCGTTGGGTAAGTGCAAGGCATCGTAGTAAAAGCCGTCTTCGTCGTCCCAAAGCACAATTTTTTCAGGCCCTACATGATTAATGGCGTTAGCAATGTAAAGGAAGTGTTCAAAAAACTTCAACGTCATATCGCTGTAGGTTTCGTCCTCACTGGACAATTCCAGAGCGATCGCCAGCATATTTAATGAAAACATCCCCATCCATGCCGTGCCATCTGCCTGCTCTAAATATCCCCCCGTTGGTAATGGCTTGCTGCGGTCAAATAGCCCAATGTTATCCAGTCCGAGAAATCCTCCTTGAAACAAGTTTTGCCCTTGTAAGTCTTTGCGGTTTACCCACCAGGTAAAGTAGAGCATCAAGCGGTGAAACATCCGCTCCAAGAATTTGCGATCGCCCTTTCCAACTCGTTTCTCCTCAATTTTGTAGACCCGCCACGCCGCCCATGCTTGTACGGGGGGATTGACATCGCCAAACCCCCACTCGTAAGCGGGTAATTGACCGTTGGGGTGCATGGTGCGATCGCCAGTTAATAGCAGTAATTGCTGCTTGGCAAAGTTTCCATCGATTAATGCTAAAGCAATGCAGTGGAAAGCCAAATCCCAGGCAGCAAACCAAGGATACTCCCACTTATCGGGCATGGAAATAACGTCTTCGGCGTAAAGCGTCCACCACTCAGCATTGCGCTCAATAAGGCGTTGACTGGGTGGGATAGGTTCTGCTGAATCTCCATGCAGCCAAGTATGGACATCATAGTAGTAAAACTGTTTGCTCCACAGCAGTCCGGCAAACGCTTGTCGTTGAACGTTGCGGCAGTCCTCGTCTAGACCGGGGGTGAGCGTTTCGTAAAATTCGTCTGCCTCTGTTTGACGCTGGCTGAAGGTATCAGCAAAGGCTGCATTAAATGGCGTTTCTGTATATTGGTTGGTGAAGCGAAGTTGAATTACATTCGTCTGTCCCGCCTCAATTTCCAATTGATACCAAGCTGCTGCTTTTGTACCAACTTGATTCGGATTTACTGCATCCTGGTTGTTGTGAATTACATACTCGTGGAAAGCGTCTTTAACATAAGGTGAGGCATTAGCAACTCCGTAAAGGCGTTGGCTGTTAGTTTCATTCTCTGTAAATAAAAGCCGATGATTTCCATCGCAAAACAACCAATAATCCCCATATTTCTCACTGTTCGCCTTAATTACACCATCAGCAACTTTTGATAGCTGTGACTGCGGTTTATTACCCGTCCAGATCCAGGTATTGCGAAACCAAAGGCTAGGTAGCACGTCGATGCTGGCAGTTTCCGCCCCCCTATTCGTGATGCTGATGCGAATGCAAATATCGTCTGTAGAGGCTTTAGCGTATTCGGCAACCACATCGAAATAACGATTATCGTCAAACACGCCCGTATCCAATAATTCAAATTCTGGTCGATCCTTGTGGCGATGAGCGTTTTCCTCTACAAGCTGAGTGTAGGGAAATTCCAGTTGCGGATATTTGTACAACCAGCGCAGATAGGAATGGGTAGGCGTGTTGTCTAGGTAGAAGTAATATTCTTTGACATCCTCACCGTGATTACCTTGTTCGTTAGTGAGTCCAAACAGGCGTTCTTTTAAAATTGGATCGCGACGATTCCACAGTGTTAGACCAAAGCAGAGTTGACTGTGGCGATCGCACCATCCACCTAGTCCATCTTCACCCCAACGGTAAGCGCGCGATCGCGCATGGTCGTGAGGAAAGTAATCCCAAGCTGAACCGTCAGGTGAATAGTCTTCCCGCACTGTACCCCATTGGCGATCGCTCAAGTAGGAACCCCAACGATACCAAGGTTCATGCGGTTCGCGATTCTCCTCTAACCTTTGCTGTTCTGCGTTCATCTAGCCCCCTGTCGCGAACCCTGGATACAGAGTCATACCGCCGTCTACAAATAGAGTTTCACCATTCACATAATCTGAGTCATCCGAGGCAAGCCAAACAGCAGCTTTAGCGATATCTGTTACATCTCCGACCCGTTTTGCGGGAATGAGTTTTAGTAATTTTGCCTCAGCCTCCGGCGTATCCCAAGCTGCCTTATTAATTGGGGTTTTAATAGCACCGGGTGCAATGCTATTGACCCGAATCCTGTGGGGTGCGAGTTCCTGAGCAATACTTTCCATCATCATGTGGATGCCGCCCTTACTGGTAGCGTAGTTGACGTGACCCGCCCAAGGAATTACCTCGTGTACCGAACTCATACAAATGATTTTGCCTGCCGCACTGGAGATATCTGGCTTCACGCCCCGTTTGAGAAACTCTTTTGCAGCTTCACGGGCGCAGAGAAACTGTCCGGTTAGGTTCACGCCAATAACTAAATTCCAGTGGTCGAGGGTCATATCAACAAAGGCTGAGTCTTTTTGCAATCCGGCGTTGTTTACCAAAATGTCGATCGTGCCAAAATGCTGGTACATTTGGTCAAACATGGACAAAACTTCCTCTTCCTTGGCGACGTTTGCACCAATGGCGATCGCTTCCCCACCCAGCGATTTAATCTCGCTAACAATCTTCTCGGCTGCTTCCTGTTCAGAATGGTAGTTGACTGCAACAGAAGCACCCGATGCAGCCAAAGCACGGGCGATCGCTTCACCAATACCAGAACTTGCACCCGTTACGAGTGCTTTTTGGCCTTTGAGAAGATTAGGGGAATAGCTCATGTTTTTTCCTTGTCTTGTTTCCTAGTCAAGTAAATTTGTACCTAATAAATACGATTAACAACCAGTTAAGTAGATGGACATAATTAAACGTAAGGTGGGCGTTCGCCGCCCAAAATTTGTAACTAATAGCTAATCTGGTTGTCTGCGAGCGCCCACCCTACTTAATGTAGCTACTTAAAGATTTATTTCTTGGTTTCTGCTAACTTTAGGGATTTATAGAAGTAACTACGTCTATCTAATGGGGTAATTAGTGTCTATTTCTGATAATACAATAAAATTTCATGATTATTTATCGAAAAATCTACATATTTTTTTAATTTTTAAACAATACTTTTTGTGATATAAAGTAAGTTTTATATCATTAGTGTGTCATTAATGTTTCAAGAATATGACAATCGATCGCCTTAAAATTTTAGAGGGTTGAAAGCTGAATAGTTTGAGAAGCTATGGTTATTTCTCAGGCTTAGATCAATCTTTAGATAGATATGTTTTTGTAGAATTAGTCTCAATCTATATTTAGAGAAATCCCTGTCAGCTTGCCTCCGGGAACAAGTCTACTAAAACAGGAGAAAGCGATGCCTCTACCTCTCAATAATGCGAATCTACCCTACCCAGATCCGCTTCATCCGATCGTCGTCCATTTCGCGATCGCGATGATATTTTTTTCCTTCTTCTGCGACGTGGTAGGCTATTTTACCCGCAATCATCGTTTGTTAGAGGTAAGTTTCTGGAATATGTTTGTTGCTTCAGTCAGTATTTTCCTCGCCGTCATCTTTGGTCAGTTTGAAGCTGGTTTGGCCCTACCTTACGAAGCCGTCAAGCCGGCACTGAATTTGCACACAATTACTGGCTGGTCGCTTTCGGCAATTATTGTCGCGATTACCGCATGGCGATTCGCGATTCGCGCCCGTAATCCGCTGAAAATACCTGTTCCTTATCTAGGTGTGGCAACATTTTTAATTTGTTTAGTATTCTTTCAGCAATATTTAGGGAGTCAGTTAGTTTGGGTATACGGGCTGCACGTAGAACCCGTAGTTGAAGCAACAAAAAATGGAGTATTACAATGAACTCGCAACTTATCGATCGGTTGTGGTTCAAACTAGGTGCGAACGGATTACCCTACGAGGTTCCTATTCATCCGCAGCTAGTGCATTTCACTTTGGGTTTATTCATTATTGCCATAATTTTTGATATTGCAGGAACGCTGTTTCGGTTTGAAAAACCAATCCTCAAATTTTTGGCTTTGACTGCTATTCGTTCTAGCTTTTTTGATGTTGGTTGGTACAATCTTTTAGCAAGTGCTGTTATCACATTTTTTACCGTCGCAGCGGGCTTTTTTGAGATAATGCTGGCAAACCCACCCACAAATATGAATAGTGCTTGGGGATTGGGGGCTGGTACAACGATGCTGTTGCATGGTATCGGTGGGATTTTACTATTAGCAGCGATCGTTGCCATGACCGTGTGGAGGGGATTGCAACGCTACCGCTGGCGCAAAGATGCCACGATCCAAGTGCAATGGAGCTATTTGTTGGTGGGTATTGCCATGTTGGGACTGTTATTTGTTCACGGAACATTAGGAGCGCAGATGGGAGACGAGTTCGGGATACATAATACGGCAGCGGGCTTACTCCGACAAGGTGAAAATCCAAATTTGTTACTTAAATGATGCCAACAAAGATACTAGAATTAGGACTTACGCAACTGGCCCAATTAGTAGGGTGCGTCACACAATCAAGCCCTGATTATATCAGTCAATAACTGCGTCTGACCCACTCTACAAACTACTCAAATTATGGCAACAAAGATACTAGGAGAATTGATTTTCCAGGGGATGCAATGAGGAGAATTTTCGACACGCTGTTATTGATGGTTTTTATCGCGGTAATTATGGTAATAGCCCGCTGGATTGGAGACCAAGCCTACTCTTGGATGCCAATTCAGGCAACGGCAGAAGCGAAACGAGTCGATCAGATATTTAGCTTTTTAACCTCCGTAGGAACGTTCATCTTTTTGGCGATCGCAGGCACCATTGGATACTCAATTCTCATCGGTCGCGCCCCCAAGGGAGACTGGAGTCACGGTCATCCTGCCAGAAGCGATGTCAGGCTAGAAATCCTCTGGACTGCCGCCCCAACCCTCCTAGTTTTATGGCTTGCAGCTCAAAGTTTCAGCATTTATCAACAACTAGATATTGAGGGGCTACAACCGATCGTACATCTGCACCTATTGGAAGAATCTGCTACCGCTGCAACTGTCAAAATCCCCAGTCAACCTGTGGCTGAAAATATTGAGGTTGTTGCTAAACAGTGGGTTTGGTCTTTCCGCTATCCAAATAATGTTATTAGTAACGAATTACATCTAAAAGTAAATGAACGAACCCGCTTAAATTTACATTCCCAAGACGTAATTCACGGCTTTTATGTCCCGGAATTCCGGTTAAAGCAAGATATGATCCCCAACCGCAACATTAACCTTGTATTAACACCCACCCAAATTGGTAAATATCACCTGCGCGATTCCCAATTCAGCGGCACCGACTTTGCCTTGATGGTGGCGAATGTATACGTTGATTCAAGTGAAACTTATAGTCAATGGCTTTCTCAAGCTGCTACCCCTAAATAAAAAAGATATGACAAATAATTCTATCCCAATTACTGACGACTCCGAAGATCGCAACAGCAAACCTGACACCAACTGGCGGGAGTATTTCAGCTTTAGCACCGACCATAAAGTGATTGGTGTTCAGTACATGGTGACGACTTTTATTTTCTTTTTGATTGGCGGGCTGTTGGCGATGATTATTCGTGGCGAACTGCTTACTCCAGAATCAGATTTGGTCGATCGCTCTTTATATAATGGCTTATTCACCTTGCACGGCACGGTGATGATTTTCCTGTGGATTATCCCATTCAATGCTGGTCTTGCCAACTACTTAGTGCCGTTGATGATCGGGGCAAAAGACATGGCGTTTCCAGTTCTGAATGCGATCGCATTTTGGATAATTCCCCCCGCAGGTATCCTGCTACTATCGAGCTTTTTAGTACAAGGTGGACCCGCCCAAGCTGGCTGGTGGTCTTACCCACCAATCAGCCTCCAAAACCCAACTGGTTATCCCATAAATGGCGAATCTATTTGGATACTGAGTGTAATGCTGCTGGGCATTTCATCGATTATGGGAGGAGTCAATTTTATTACTACAATTGTTTGGATGCGGGCACCGGGGATGACGTTTTTTCGGATGCCGATTTTCGTTTGGACAGTTCTCAGTGCCCAGTTGCTGCAACTAATTTGTTTACCTTCCCTGACGGGCGCGATCGTACTGTTATTTTTTGACCTCACTTTTGGGACAAATTTCTTCAAACCCCTGGAGAATGGCGACCCAATTATCTATCAGCACTTATTTTGGTTCTACTCCCATCCGGCAGTTTACGTGATGGCGCTGCCTGCTTTTGGCATCTTTTCGGAAATTCTCCCCGCTTTTTCTCGCAATCCTTTGTTTGGCTATAGATCGGTTGCGATCGCTTCTTTTGGAATTGGTTTAGTCAGCATATTTGTCTGGGTACACCATATGTTTGCCAGTGCTACACCTAACTGGATGCGGATACTATTTATGGTTTCTTCAATGTTGGTAGCTGTTCCTACTGGTGTCAAAGTATTTGCTTGGACTGCCACAGTTTGGAATGGTAGGCTGCATCTTTTAACCCCCATGTTATTTGCCTTGGGAGGAGTGGTGATGTTTGTTTTCGGTGGAATTACTGGCATCATGCTTAGTTCAGTGCCGTTTGATATTCATGTCAACAACACCTACTTTGTGGTAGGCCACTTTCACTACGTCGTCCACAATACAATCACGATGGCAATCTTTGCGGCGATTTACTTCTGGTTCCCAAAAATAACCGGGCGGATGTACGGTGAAGGCTGGGGCAAAGTGCATTTCTTCTTAACTTTTATCGGCGCTAATCTTACTTTTTTCCCCATGCATCCGCTCGGTTTACAGGGTATGGTGCGCCGAGTTTCCTCTTACGATCCCCAGTTCCAAGGGTGGAATATTATTGCTAGCTTGGGGGGGTTTTTGTTGGGGATGTCTACGCTGCCCTTTATTGCCAATATGGTCGGTTCTTTGCTATTGGGTAAAAAAGTATCCGATAATCCTTGGCACGCTACAGGGCTGGAGTGGAAGACTTCTTCACCGCCACCGAGGGAGAACTTTGAGGAAATTCCTGTTGTCAGTGAGCCCCCTTATCATTATAATTCTAAAGCGATACCAGAGGCTGCCGCTACTCAAGAATAGATGAGGTAAATGGGGAGTAATTGACTGCTTTTCCTTAATCCAAAATCCTTTCATCCAAAATCAAAAATTATCTGAGTTATGCCAAATCCTACACATCATATAGATGAAAGCCCGATCCGTTTCGATCGCTTAGTACAGTCCCTGCCTAATTGGTTACAAAGGTTCTTGCCAATTGGTGGTGGCATCGCTCACGATCATCATGGTAAAGGGATGTTCGGCTTTACCGTATTCCTACTGTCGGAGAGCCTAATCTTTCTCAGTTTTTTCTTTACCTATATTGCGCTCCGATTGACCCATCCCAATTGGTTGCAGCCCGGTGTCAAGGGGCCGGAATTGTCTCAATTTATCATTTTTAATACAGTAGTGCTGCTTTCAAGTAGCTTCGTTATTCAAGCCGCAGAAAATGCCCTCAAACGCCATAAAATCATTCAATTTCGCTGGCTTTTGGCATTGACTTCTGGGATGGGAATTTACTTTTTAGTTGCTCAGGCGATCGAGTGGAGTAACCTTAACTTCCGGCTGACTACAGGGCTGATGGGTGGCACATTTTACCTGCTGACTGGCTTCCACGGGCTGCACGTGCTTGCGGGCATTATCTTGCAGTTGCTGATGCTGGCTCGTTCTTTCATTCGGGGCAACTACAATAAAGGTCACTTCGGCGTTAGTGCAAATACTCTGTTCTGGCACTTCGTTGACGTGATTTGGGTTGTCCTATTTTCGCTGATATATCTCTGGCGAACTTAGCAATTTACAATCTCAAGATGGATGGTTATTTGTCACCAAATCGTATTTAAATATTGCTATATAGCTTTTCTCAGGTAAAGTAGGTACTCGTGGGCATTAGGCATTAGGCATTGATGGTTCCTTTTCCCGCTACGAATTGAATTGGGCGTACCTCATTTCATTGAAAACCGCTATATTAAGGAGATGAGTTTGCAGATACGGTACTAGGAATAAAAGGAGATTGTGAAATCTTTATTACAGCTATAACCCAAGACATTCTTAGCTTTTCCGGTCAAATTCAAGGAGGTTTTTTATGAATTGGCTAACTCAACAATTACCAGAAATCATCGTAATTTACTTTCTCGCTGCTACTGAATCAGTTCAAAAAGATCCGCTAATTGACCAACGCGGAGAAACCATTGTGCACGTTGGCGTTGTCCTCCTGGCGGTTAGTTTAGTGATTGCTGTCAAGATTATTAGCCCGAAAGTTGAACACGCTATTCTGCTCGCTATCTTTCTCAGCTTGGCATTAATTGCTTTCTTTTTCATTAAATAGCAGAACTTGCGTTGCAGCTCCGATTTTCGATTCACCGTCAACTGTCAACTGTCAACTGTACTCTCAATTACTGGAGAAAAATGATTGTATGAACAACCCAATTTATCAGACTGTCATCCTTGGTGGTGGTTTTGCTGGTCTGTTTACAGCTTTGCATCTAGCGCATGAACATTATCCTCGAAGCGTCATCCTAATTGATAGCTCTGAACGCTTTTGTTTTAAGCCTTTACTTTACGAGTATTTCAGTGGCGAGATGGATGCTAATCAGGTAGTACCGCGTTTTGATGAACTGCTTAAGGATAGCGGTGTCATTTTTGTGCAAGATACGGTGCAATCGATCGACCTCCATGGACGGGAAGTCAAATTAACTTCCGGGGACTGCTACAAC
The DNA here is from genome assembly GCF_036700785.1 of Microcoleus sp. S28C3. Lineage (NCBI taxonomy): Bacteria > Bacillati > Cyanobacteriota > Cyanophyceae > Oscillatoriales > Microcoleaceae > Microcoleus > Microcoleus sp. S28C3. The sequence continues at coordinate 18,030 of NZ_JAUBPO010000119.1, forward strand.
TACAGCAACTTAGTTTTAGGTTTAGGCAGCGTTACGGGCTATTTTGGCGTTGAGGGTGCCAAAGATTATGCTTTTGATTTTCGCACCCAAGAAAATGCGATCGCCCTCGATCGCCACCTGCGCGACTGCTTACAGCAAGCCGTTCAAATCGAAGACCCCGAACAACGTCGCCGGCTGCTAACTGTAGCTGCGATCGGTGGTGGACCAAGTGGTGTGGAAATGGCAGCTACTTTAGCGGATTTACTTCCTCACTGGTATGAGGCATTGGGAGGTAATCCTCAAGAAGTCCGGGTGGTACTAATCAATCACGGCAACGAAATTCTCAAGGGTGATATTAACAGTCATCTACGCGAAACCGCCGAGCAGGAATTAGAAAAACGCGCCGTACCAGTGGAGTTAATCGCAGGAGCAGAAGCGACTGCTATTCGTCGAGACTCTGTTGAATATAAGCGCGATGGTAAGTCTGAGATCTTATCAGCATCTACCACGATTTGGACAAGTGGAACGGCTACCCATCCACTGATTAAAAATTTGCAGATTCCAGACCAACATCGCGACAAACATGGCCGCGTTCATGTTACTCCCACTTTGCAGTTACCCGATTTTCCAGAAGTTTTTGCGGGTGGTGATTGTGCGGTTGATGTGCAATCCTCAACGGTTGAGGGTCGTGAGTACGAGCATTTAGAACTACATCAAGATTTAATATCTAATTTCTCTGAATCCCATGATACTAAACCTTTACCTCCCACTGCTCAAGTAGCCTATCAGCAAGGAGCTGCGATCGCGCATAATCTGAAAGCGATCGCATTAGGACATGAGCCAAAACCAGCTCAAGTTAACCTACGCGGAACCCTCCTCAAACTAGGGTTAGAAAATAGTGCCGCTAACATTTACGACGTTTTTGAAGTGACAGGCGAAGTCGGTCATCTGATTCGCCAAGGCACTTATCTAGAACTATTGCCAACTCCGATTCATAACTTCAAAGTCACTACAGACTGGCTAAAAGACGAGATATTCCACGAACACATGAATTCTGGTGATGGGGTAAAGCAAGCTGTCAAGGTTGCTCAAGTGGTTGGTGGAGTAGTCGTGGGCGCTATAGTTGCCAAAAAATTGCTGAATATGCTAAGCCATGACGATCGAGACCAGAAATCGTGATCGGGAATCGGAGGGCGCAAGCCCCTAGTTTTTAGCTATGGGGCTTGGATAAAGCGCGTAACTCATCCCAAGAGTAGTGCCGAGGCAACTCAATCTCCTGGTTATCGGCTCCCAAGTCCCATCCTATGGCATCGTTTACCTGCTCAGCTACTTCTGCGGTCTGTTCTGCGAGGGCATTTCCGGCGATGCTACCGGCGATCGCCCCTGCCACTGCTCCCAGCGTTGCGCCCACGCGCCCACCGACTGAACCCCCAATTGCGGCACCGGCAACACCACCGCCTGCTGCACCAAGACTTGTGGCGAGGGGATGGGAACTAGATTGCTCTGGAGTGGAGTCGGGGTTTTCATGATGCTGTTTGTCGTTCACGATCGTTTTTTCCTTAGCTTAGAACTACAAGACTTGCACTTATGACGCGAACCCACGATCGGAGTGCCTGTAGATACTGTATTGACCTGTCAAGGGGTTGTGGATAAAAAGTTTGGGTCAAAAGGCTTTTGGGATTTTAAAATCCCGAAAGCCAAATGCAACAGCTTTCGCATCACGGCTCCAATTACTTGCATCTTGGCCTTACCGTGAGAGAGTAATCGCTCGCTGAAGGCTTTAAGCAAGGGATTATGTCGCATAGCGACAATTGCAGGCCAATACAAACCATTACGAAAACGGACATTCCCCATCCGCGATCGCCTGGGTTTACCATGTACAGAAGATCCACTGGAACGCTCAACTGGTGTCAAGCCCAGCAATTCTCATTTTAAAGAATCGCTGTTCAATCTCTCGAAATGCCGGTATTGTAATGAAATCAGAATCACCCATAGAGAGACAGAACCTTTGAGAGAGCGGGGAGTGTTTGACACAGTTGTGGGTTCTTT
>NZ_JAUBPO010000120.1:0-18880 GCF_036700785.1 Microcoleus sp. S28C3
GCTCACCTTTATGCTTGAGGGGCTGGAATTGGACATTCTACCCAACACCAGTTGAAATTCCATACTGAGAATTGCTGTAGAGTGATGTAGAGATTGGTAATGGGTAATAGCAACAGGGTAAAATAATGAAAAAAAAATTTGTGTTATTGGTCTGTTTGCTAATTACTGCTGCATTGGGCGGTAGATTTGGCGAAGTCTCGATCGCAAGTCCAGCGATCGATCGCAGCCATATTCTGTCTGCAGATATTGCAGATCCCGCAGCGGACTTGTCCAGCCTAGTCCTGACTTTACAAGACCTCCCCCCAGGTTTTACAGAGATGTCATCTGACTATGTGGCAAGTTTAAGAAATCAACTCAGCCAGGGTCGTCAATTTAAGCCAGCCAGCATCTTTGCGTACCAAAAAATCGATAATAGCAAGCTGTTTGAACTCCAATTGCTGATAGGATTTACAGTGCAACTGTCAGAGCCAACCCTACAAGCTATGTTCGATCGAGCAAGCGGTGAAGGGCTTTTTGCAAAAGCATTCTCTCAAGGTTTAAACGATAACAAGGAATTGCAGTTCAATCCTCCCGCCACTTTAACTTTGCAAGACAAGATTGGCGAGGTATCGGCTGGGTGGAGAAGTCAAGGAAAAGTAGAAAATATACCCATGAATTGCGATCTGGCGCTGTTTCGACGGGGGCAAATAGGGGTTGTTATGGCAACTATATATCTCGACGGCACTAAACCGACTATTACGATTAGCGAAGCAGGGCGCAAATTCGACAGCCGGATGATGGAATTGAGACCTGATTTAACTCAACCGCAATAAGTGGGTGCTGCAAGCTGTAAAAAAATCATTTTTCTACCCGCAGATCACACTCAGATTAGTTACACTACAAAAACTCCTGCACAAATAGCCGATAAACTGGGTTTTTCTGGTATCAGTACCGATGGAGATGACCAGAGATTTTAGTAGAGCTAACCCCGCTTCTGCGTCCAGGAATGATATCATGTCTGTTGAATTGCCCGTTATAAAATTTTGTCGCCCGGTTGGGGCTGGTTTATATTGTGGATGTGAATTACAGATTGTTGGTGAAACCTCCCCAAGAAGTATTGTGGTTAATTTACCGGACATGATATGACTGATAAGAAAGAGCTTTGTTTCCTCTAAATTATACCGAAATACCTATGTCTGTCTCTGTTTCCCTGCAAAACGCCTGTAAGATTTACAACAAAATCCCCGTTGTCAATGACCTTTCGTTCACGATTGAAGCCGGAGAAATGTTCGGGCTTCTAGGCCCCAACGGTGCCGGAAAATCCACCACAATTCGGATGCTGACTACCCTGACTAAGCCCAGCAGCGGTCAAATCCAGGTAGCTGGATTTGACGTGATGCGGCAAAGCTTGCAAGTGAAACAGTGCATAGGCGTCGTGCTCCAACAAATCAGCGTTGATAATGAGCTTTCAGTATGGGAAAATATGGAGTTTCACGGGCGGATGCACCACATCCCAAACCCCAAACGGCAACAGTTAATTAAACAGTGGTTGGGATATGTAGAATTAGCTGAAAGGCGAGACGACTTAGTAAAAACTTTGTCGGGAGGAATGAAGCGGAGGTTGCAAATTGCCCGAGCACTTTTGCACGAGCCGCAAATCTTATTTTTGGACGAACCGACTGTAGGGTTAGACCCGCAAACGCGGCGCCGATTGTGGGAAATTATTTTAGACTTGAACAAGCAGGGAATGACAATGCTGTTAACAACGCATTATATGGATGAGGTAGAGTATTTGTGCGATCGCATCGGCATTATGGACGGCGGCAAGTTAATTCAACTAGGAACGTTGGCTCAACTGCGGCAACAACACGGTCAAGGGTTAGTGATGAAACAAATAGGCGATCGCTGGGAATACAAGTTTTTCCCTACTCTGGAAGAAGCTAATTTATATCTGGATGCCAAAGATGATAAGACAGGGATGATGGTTCGTCCTTCTAATTTAGAGGATATTTTTGTAGAACTGACTGGCCGACAGTTAGATTGATTAATGGCTAATTGCTAATAGCAGTCCTGCGATTTTAGATTTTAGATTTTAGATTTTAGATTTTAGATTGCCCAAGTGGCGATTAAAACAGTAATTTTTATAATCAAAAATCCCAGGAGTAAAATCAAAAACTGAAAACAGAAATAGTTTTGTTTTTTTGATAAACAACCGACACTATCAATCTTTTGTGTAATGAGAATGTTTTTTACGAATTGCTTTGATTCACAATCCCGAAGTCACGGATAGACGGATAGTTGGTTTTTTGCTGATTTCTTCTTCTTTCTGCACCCTTGACTTATTCCCTCAACATCCATCCGTTAAATTCCGTACACTGGTCGTTTCCGAACTTTAACGTCCCAATTCCTAATTACTAATTCCCAAATGACTCGCTTAGCCACAACGATAGAAGCCATACTTTACCTAAAAGGTCAGCCAGTTTCAATAGCAGAGATTACCGAGATTGCCAAGTGCGATCGAGCCGAGGCCGAAGACGCCATCATCGAACTCATGTCTGACTCATCCCGCCGCGAGAGTGCATTAGAAGTCGTTGAAACCCCTACGGGATACAGCCTGCAACTCAGAGAAGAGTTTGCCAGTTTAATGCAAACTTTAATACCTCCAGAATTAGGTGTTGGAGCTTTGCGGACGCTGGCGGCGATCGCCCTCAAAGGTGGCATCGCTCAGCCAGACTTAGTTAACTTGCGAGGTTCCGGAGCTTACCAACAAGTGCAGGAACTTGTAGAAATGGGTTTCGTCCGCAAACGGCGGCCGACTGAGGGGCGATCGTATTGGTTGCAAGTTACCGATAAATTTCATCGGTACTTTCAAGTAGACCAACTGCCAAAACAATTGCAAATTGACTTTCAGGCAAATTTGTACCCAAGCAAAGACGAGTAGTTTAAAGTAGAATGTAACAAGCCAGAAATTAAGAATCGCCAAATGGTTTTTCACCCTGACTTTGACAGTTCCAATGCCCAACAAACCGCAGTCAATCCACTGCTCAAGTACCTCCAACACCAATCCCCGGAGGTTCTAGCCCGCATCGCCAAGTCCGCCAGCCCAGAAATCAGAGAAATTATCTCTCATAACGTTCAAGGACTTGTCGGCGTCTTGCCTTCAGAAAATTTTAACGTCGAAATTACCACAGACCGCGAAAACTTAGCAGGTTTGCTAGCTTCAGCGATGATGACAGGCTATTTTCTCAGACAAATGGAGCAGAGGATGCACCTAGAAGAAAATTTAGCAAGCACCAGCTCGATTCAACCAAACTCTCCCAAAGACAAGTAAAAAGATCGACGGGTTGGGGAAGCCAGAAAGATGAAAGTTGTTCAAAAAAATCAATAATCCTGGACGCACAGGGAATTAAAAAACCGGGTTTTTAACCGGATATCCCTCGCGCTACACCGAGGATTTTGGTGAAAAAACCCGGTTGCTGCGTCTAGGACTATAAAGCATCAAATTCATCTTCCATCCTCCACCCTTGCAAGTAATACCAATTTCAAAAAAGAATGCTACTGTAGATAAGCTCCAAATCCTTATCCAGTAAGTCATTCTTAATTCTTTAATCGGGCGTTGCTGATTTAGGGTATGAATGGCTAAATATGCAAGTCAGAGAAACCAGTATCCACAAAACTTTGGGATTTTCAAGTTATTTTTTTCATACCCTAATTAAGCGACGCCTTTAATCGAAAATCGAAAATGGTATTACCCACCGGCGAGGCTACCCGATAGGGGAAAAGCACCCGGACGTACTGTAATTTTCTGAACTTCACCCAAACGGTTAATTTCTACTTCTAGTTCTTTGCCCACAACAGTGCTTTCCACCCGTTCTTGCACGTCCCCGGGAGTGTTCACCGCAATTCCGTCCACTTTTTGAATGACATCTCCGGCGCGCAAGTCCGCTTTTTGAGCGGGGGAATTTTCCACGACTCGCGTCACGGCTACGCCTCGATCGAGGGTAATTTTATTATTATCGAGCTGTTTGTTGAGTTCTGCCTTGGTGGCTTCAGTCAAGCTGACCATTTGAATGCCGAGATAGGGATGTTCGGCTTTACCTTTGGCGAATAACTGATCTGAAACTCGTTTGGCGGTTTCGATCGGAATTGCAAATCCCAAGCCCTGAGCGTCCGCGCGGATAGCGGTATTGATGCCAATTACTTCGCCTTGGTCGTTGAGCAGCGGGCCGCCAGAATTGCCGGGGTTGATGGCGGCGTCGGTTTGGATGAAGCGGACTCGCTTGTCGGGGATGCCGACTTGAGAACTCGATCGACCCGTAGCGCTGATAATGCCCACAGTCACGGTATTGTCCAGACCTAAAGGATTGCCGATCGCGATCGCCCACTGTCCCGGTACAATATTGTCCGATCGGCCCAAAGCCACCTGCGGCAGTTCCTTAGCATTAATCTTAACCACAGCGACATCCGTCAGCGGATCGACTCCCTGCACCTTACCCTCAAACTCGCGGCCGTCTTTGAGCGTCACCTTGACAGTATCCGTCCCGGAGACAACGTGAGCATTAGTAACGATGCGGCCGTCAGGAGTGAGAATAAACCCCGAACCCGTACCTCTCTTGACTCGTTCTTCCGGCTGCGGCAAATTTTCCCCAAAAAACCGACGAAACAAAGGATTTTTGAATGCTTCGGGGACTTGATTCGCCACCTTGCTCGATGCGTCAATCCGCACTACAGCAGGGCCTACTTTTTCGGCTGCTTCAGCAATAAAATTGGGATTGCTGCGATCGACCGGCCGATTTTCCAGAACTGGAGGAGACGCATAGGGGGGGATTTGCTGGCGCACTACTGGCAAAACCAATCCGGTTTCCAGATTGTTTGAGCCTTGCAGATAGCGATTCCCCAACCATCCCACGCCTCCCCCGATCGACAGCAAAGTCAAATAAAGGGTCGTTTGCTTAAAAGATAAACTCATTTAATAACTCCCGCTAAATACTTCATCCCCGCAGACACGTTCCGAATCAAGCATTTTTGTCTTGGCGACGGGAAGGAAGCGGGGCGGGGCGTACCGCTTCCTCAAGAACATAGCTGTTAACAGGCAGGCGCTGGTGGGCATCACAGGCAATTTTGCCGGATTTGCCAAGAGCGACTCAAACTAATAATTCTCATCCTAACTTGGCTTAGCCTGGGATTTACAGTCTGGGGGGCGGCTAGAGCTTCCAAATATGCCGTTTCACTCGACTCAAAAATTGTCAATTGTCCGAAATGAATACTTTTTTTTCTAGATTATGAGGTTTAAACGGTTATTTCTGCTGATTTCTGCACTACTTTGGTCGATCGCACCCGTTGGGAAAACGGCGGCAAATACCGAGATCCCACCTGCAAATCTTCCTTCAGGTAGACCTCTAGAAAACCCCGACCCCGCCCGCGATTGCCCGAGTCCGGCTATGTCTCGGTTGCGCCGCCACACTGCGGCGCAGGGCGAAACGATAGAAAGCATCGCGCGGCAGTACAATGTGATTCCTGCGGCGCTGATCGGGATAAATCCGATGTTGCGGGGAGGTCGAGTGTCTGCCGGAAGTGCGATCGTCATTCCTCCGTTCAGTGGCATCGAGGTAGAAGTACCTGCGGGCTGGAATTGGCAAAAACTGGCAGAAGCTTACAAAGTGCGCGCAGATTTGTTATTTGAGGCGAATGGGTGCAGGCCTTTGGGACAAACCGTGTTTGTGCCTGCGGTGAATAGGTCGATCGGGCCTTATGCAAATCCCGATGCAACGCCATCGGTGCAAGGATTTCCGCTACCCGCCACAGCGGTTGAAGCTTTGCGTTACGGGCGGCAATTGCATCCGGTGAACCGCGAATTTTTTTTCCACAGCGGCGTAGATTTTTTGGCGTCGGAGGGTACGCAGGTTTTGGCGGTGGGCGAGGGGACTGTCGCCTTTGCCGGGCCGCAGGGAGATTACGGGAATTTGGTGGTGGTCAACCATCAAGCGGGGAAGCAAACGCGCTACGCTCATTTGAAAGATATTGCGGTAAAAGTCGGTCAAAAAGTGCAGTCTGGAGAAGTTTTGGGAACTGTCGGGATGACGGGAAAACGGGACATTTCGCCATCTCATTTGCATTTTGAAGTTCGCTACAATTCGGGTTTGGGTTGGGTTGCTGAAGACCCGCTGCTTTATTTGCAAGCGACTGTTAAAAAATAGGAAGGGCGGTTGAAGAAGCTCTTCAACCGCCAATATCTTTTTGTATGGCATAATTTAGCAAAAGCCCGTGACGAGATTTGAACTCGTGACTTCCTCCTTACCAAGGAGGTACTCTACCACTGAGTTACACGGGCATAAAAAATTAATAATGTTAAATAAAGTTTTTAACTTTTTATTTTTAACTTTTTATTTTTATTTAAATTGTGGTGGGCCGGGCTGGATTTGAACCAGCGTAGGCGTAGCCAGCGGATTTACAGTCCGCCCCCATTAACCGCTCGGGCACCGACCCATTTGTACCCACAGTTAAACATCCTAGCAGCTTCTTCTTTTTTTGAAACATTATATTTAAAACTCTAATCATTAAGTTGAGAACACATAAGTCAGTTAGTGGCAAAAAAATAAAATACTGTTTAAAGTGCGCATTGCTAAGTCTAGGCTTGGTGTCCGCCCGGAGCACCGGAAGTCTAGACTTAACCCAAATCCCTAATTCACTAATTCCCCGGTTTCTTGCAGGGAGTGCAGGCGGCGGTAAATGCCTCGTTGATTCAAGAGTTCGTCGTGACTGCCAACTTCGACGCTAAGTCTAGGCTTGGTGCCCGCCCGGAGCACCCGAAGTCTAGACTTAGCCCAAATCCCTAATTCACTAATTCCCCGGTTTCTTGCAGGGAGTGTAGGCGGCGGTAAATGCCTCGTTGATTCAAGAGTTCGTCGTGACTGCCAACTTCGACGATTCTACCGCCGTCGAGTACGACGATCGCATCGGCTTCGCGAATTGTACTCAGTCTGTGGGCAATAATTATGGTGGTGCGCGTACCGAGAATATTCTGCATGGCTACCTGGATCGATCGCTCGCTTTCATAGTCCAAACTAGAAGTAGCCTCATCAAAAATTAACACATCCGGCTCCACCAACAGCGCCCTTGCAATCCCCAGCCGCTGCCGCTGACCGCCGGACAACCGCATTCCTCTCTCCCCGACCACGGTATAGTAACCTTGGGGCAACAGCCGCACAAAATCGTCTACTTTGGCGATGCGACAAGCATCCTCAACTTGCTCGAAAGTTGCGTTTCTGTTTCCGTAAGTCAAATTTTCCAGCAAAGTACCGTTAAAAACGTCTACTTCTTGGTGAACAATGGCTAAACGCTGGCGGTAGCGAGTCACGTCTAAGCTGCGAATGTCTTCGCCGTCGATCAAAATGCGACCGGAGTTGGGTTCAAAGTAGCGAAACAGGAGTTTAACTAAAGTCGATTTCCCGGAACCCGATCGCCCGACTAATGCTATGGTTTGACGGGGATGAATCAATAAATTCACATCCTGCAAAACGGGTTTTTGACTGTCGTACCCAAAGGTCAAACCGCTGAGTTCAACTTTGCCGGTAAATTTATAAGGTGGCTGTGCCGATCGAGCATTTTCTGCTAAATTAACCGCATCAACACCGTCTGGCGTTTGCATAAACTCGTGGAACCGGATCATTGAAGAATAACGGCGCGCCAATAATTCGGCGATAATGCTAATTGGACGCAGTTGGGAATATGCCATGCTTGCCAACGTGTAGACAGTAACAAAATATCCGAGGGATATTTGACCTCCTACGGTTGCTGCTAGGCTAAAACCGAGAACTGAAAACAAACACAACTGCACGATTGTCTGCTGGTATGTCCCCAGGGTGACGTATCCTTTGTGAATGCGGTGGATCACGACTTTTAATTCGCGATCGAGTCTGGTTGTTTGCCTTTTGAGTTCATCGCTTTCTGTCGCAAAAGCTTTGACTGTTTTGATGTTGGTGATAATTTCCGAGTTGCGGCTTTCGGTATCTTCGATGTATTCATCGAGAATTTCTTCTCGCGCAGTCACCCCTTGCAGGCCTTTGAGGGTGAAACTGAGGATAAATAGGAATGAAACCAAAATTAATAAGCCAATCCGCCACTCAATTAAGCAGATAACGGCAAAAATGCCGATTAAGCGGACGACTTCGGGGATGAATTCGCCGGCAATTTCTGGATAAGTCCAAGTGTGGTTGGCGATGCCTTTGGCGATGCGGCTGGCAATGCGTCCGGCGTTGTTTTCGTCGTAAAATTCTAGGGGTAAGGTGAGGATTTTGCCGATCGCACCTCTCATTCGATCGCGCCTTGCCCTCAACGGTATCACCCAGTGAAACCAATTTCCCAGCCAAGGCTGTACCGGTGCTTTGACGACTGTTACCAGAAAAATTATGCCCAGCAAGACGGATAGCGATAATATTTTGTTGGGTGACTGCTGGGTAACAGAGGCGATCGCTGTTATCAGTTTTTGGGTTACTGTATCTGTAGGTTGACCCGACAATACGTTTAATATTTGACCGATCGCGTAGGGAACAAGCAAATCGGCTAGTGCCAAAACGCTGGAGGCGCCTATGCTGTAAACCGATATTTTCCAGTCGCGACTGTAGTATTTGAAGATGTCCTGAAAGCTTGCCATAAATTTTTGTTGAGATACAACCCTTGCAAACACTTGAGTCTAAAACTGCGATCTCTGCGTATTTGTTTACAACTGTACTACAAAAGTAGTAGATAGGGGAGTCATTTTGGATCATGCTAGCGACTCGCCCGATCGGGTGATTTATGGCAATAGTTCGATCGTCAGCCATCGCTCCGCAGTCTTTACCAAGAAACTCAAGACTAAGGGCAAAAAAATGCAGAAGGCAGAATTTTTCTTAAATTCTGCCTTCTGAGCAATGCCTTATAAGTTTTACGTTTGAGTAGTCTTTTAGCTGAAGGTGTAGGCTGATTGCAGCGCCCACCAGATCAAGAAGCCGATTCCGCCGGCAATGACGATCGCCGAAATGGCGATCGCTATAGGACTGTCAGCTCCCTTGAACTTCATGATTCCGCGATTTAAATCTGACATGGCAGTGTTCTCCCACAATTCCAGCTTGATTGTAGCTTTGCCGTCGGCGGATGGCGGTCACTCTTCACGGCAATTACTGATTTGGTTCATAATCTGGCTGCTGCAATGTCAGGTGGGCAGTAGCTTTGGGGGGTTGTTACTGGGTTTGATAAAAAAAATTACTAAAAAGACTTGACAGATTTTCAGAATTAAGAGAGTATTGTTAATACCGCAGGAAATGCGGGTGTAGCTCAGTGGTAGAGCGTCACCTTGCCAAGGTGAATGTCGCGCGTTCGAATCGCGTCACCCGCTTTAGAAAATAAAAAAATCAAAAACCGGAAAGTATAGCAGGAAAGTCTTAGGTATACTCCTAAGGATGGTTGAAAATACCTAAGTTAGTGGTAAATTGGAGTAGAAAACTTGCAAGTCACAATTGCCGCTCGGGGGATATCTGAGAACAGGTAGTTGAAAACCTGATTGGGGCAGAATTGACAAGTTTGATTAAGTGGATAGGTTAACGATTATTTTTGCAAAAACGCTTTTTTTATTCGATCGCTCGTGCCATCTCAAAAAGCTCCCAAGATTGACTTAAACGATGAGTACCCCTGCCCTTGTCGGCGGCGGGGTCGTCTCGTGCCCATAACGTTGACAGAAGCCTTTGGCTGCAACCGCTGTCAGCAAATATTTGTATTAGAGGAAAGCGGACACGTCATCGAGCAACTATCAACAAACTATCCTTACAAGCAGGCTTGGCGGTGGACGGGTCACCAATGGAACAGAGCGCATCCGGGTTTGAAGGCGCATTACTTGCCACTGGCTTTGGGTATGATATTGGTGCCTCTAGTGATTTGGTTGCCCTTGGCGCTGCACTCCCCGGGCCCGAATATTATTCTGTGGGCAATGGTCGCCGTGCTGCTAGCAATGCTGCCGGCGCTGATGGTATGGCTGGCTTACAGGCGTTAGCTAGATGATAATAGAGGATTTTACCCATTCATCAGATGGAGCAAATGTCGCCCGCCGGGCTTATCAAGCTTCTTTGGAGTTGGCTGCGGCAAAGAGTACGGCTCGCGCGGCAGCTTTGCAGGCGATGGCGCGATCGCTCAAAGGTAGGCAAAATGAAATTTTAGAAGCAAATACTCTGGATCTAGAAGCGAGTCGGGACATGGCGATTCCAGACTTGATTGTGGATTGGCTGAAGCTGACGCCAGAACGGATCAAGACAACTGTGCAAATTCTGGAACGGTTGGGGCAAATGCCAGATCCGATCGGTCGGGTGATCAATGCTTCTTATCAGGTCGATCGGTGTCAGGTTTACTGTCAGTCGCTGCCGCTGGGGGCGATCGCTCTAATTTACGAGGCGTTTCCCGAGTTGGGGGCGATCGCAGCCGGTTTGTGTCTCAAAAGCGCTAACAGTTTGATTCTCAAAGGCGGTAGCGAAAGCTGGCAAACTAATGCTGTAATTGGAGAAGCTTTGATGTCGGCGATCGATGAAGTCGGTTTGCCGTCAGGATGTTTGCAGGTACTGCCGCCGGATCGGGGGGCTTCGATCCGAGAATTGGTCACTCAAGACCAATATCTCAATTTAATTATTCCCTACGGCAGGCCGAGTTTGGTGCAGCAGGTTGTCAGGTTGTGCACGGCACCCGTTTTGAGGTCGGCAATGGGCAATTGTTACCTTTATTGGTCGCCGACTGGCAGTTTGGAGATGGCAAGGTGGATGATTTTGGACAGCCATCAAAGCGTGCCCGATCCTGTTAACGCGATCGAGAAAGTGCTGATCGATCGCAACCAAAAGCCTTCTTCCTTAGTCAGGCTGTGGAACACTTTAAAAGAAAAAGGCTTTCAAATTAGCGCCGATGCGGATCTCGTCGCAGATTTCCCCGACTTAAAGCTGGCGGAACCGTACGAGTGGACTCAACCTTATTTAAACAAAACCATAGCGTTTAAAGTTGTCGATAGTTTAGAGATTGCGATCGGCTGGATCAACCGCTACAGCAGCGGCCACGCTGACTGCATCGCCACTGAATCTTACTTAGAAAGTCGCCAATTTGCTCTGGATGTTAACAGTGCCTCAACTTTTATTAATGCTTCACCTCGGTTTTGGCGTTATCAAAATCGGGGAGATGCGATATTTTTGGGAATGTCTAACCAAAAAGGTTATCGTCGGGGATTGATCGGGTTAGATACGCTGACGACAATTAAAGAAATTGTTCAAGGTAACGGACTTTTTTAATCTTATAGGTTATTTAGGATGGGTTATTGAAATATTAAACCGAACTGAAAAGTGGGAGAGTATTATCGATAGGTAAGCATTTAATAGTTGTTCCAACATTATCTTTATACGATACAATAATATCTTGGTACAACAATCAGGTAGCCTTGATCTAAAGCAATTTGATCGCAAGCTCCCAGATAGCCTGTGTGGGTTCACTCTAAAATCGGGTACTGGCTCTAATTAAATTTAGAAACCTATTAAGTCCCCTGAAAATCCTCTTAGCGAGCACATGAAATCAGAAAAATCACTCAATACTCTAGACAAGACGGCAACGCTGACTTTAGGCGAAGAAACGCTAATTCCCCACTCAGTATACGCTAAGAAATTGCGCCCACTTCTGCCATCAGAAGCATTTAAACCAGATTCTAGTAAGTTGGTTATACTGTTCATTAATATGGGTATTTTGCTACTGGGTTGGGGAATTGCCGCTCGTCTAGATCATTGGCCTGTATATCTTTTAGGGCTTTATTTACCTTTAGCTTTGATTATGGGTAATAGTGTAATAGCTTTATCATTTATCTCCCATGATTTCATGCACGGTAGTGTGCAGAAAAAGTCTCGCCTGACTGATATCATTAGTTTTCTAGGGTTCGCAATGTTGTTTATGCCCCCGACTCAGTGGAAATCTCTTCATAACATTGTACATCACAGTCAAACAAATTCTTTAGGAGATCCCGATCGCAATTACCTTTACCAACAGCCCAATACTTGGGGAAAATGGATTCAAAATTTCTTTGTACCATCTCTTGACTTCAATCCATTTTGGTTCTTCATAGTAGGGATGGGAGGCTCGTGGTTATTTCATAATTTTTCTAACCTCTCTTCGATCCTGTTGTTTAACAATAAGTCTGTTGATTATGTGCCGGCTGCTTTTACAGTAAGTGAGCGGGATAGGTGGACAATTGCCCTGGAGTTTGTCGGAATTTTATGCTTACATTTTAGCATTTTATTTTATTTAGGCTTTCATCCGCTAAAACTCGCTTTTGGCTATTTTCTCCCCCTAGCCATTGGTCATTCAGGAATCATGTTTTATATCTACACGAATCATCTGATTTGCCGGATGACAAGTGTGAATGACCCGCTGATCAATAGTCTTTCAATACGGGTTCCTAAAATCTTCGATCTGTTGCATTTCAATTTTTCCTATCACACGGAGCATCATATTTTCCCTAGTCTTAACTCAGACTATTACCCTTTGGTTCAAGAGTTGATACAAATTCACTATCCTGGGCGGATGAATTTACTTGATGCTGGTGAAGCTTGGAAATTATTAATTGAAACTCCTCGGCATTACAAAGATGAAGTTACCTTAACTGATTATTTAGGGAAAACCTCGGTAAATTGCCCTCTTGATAATTCTGCTGTAACGCCTTTGCCATAGCTAAATACACCCGTTACTCTCACAAGTTCCCCCCAGACTACAACTAGAAACCGACGCTAACGACCAATACAGAGTAAGGTGTGCAGTGCACACCTTACTTTGAGATATTGTGCTGAATTTTTAATTCTACATACTGATGCTATTTAGCACCAACGAAGGTTTGAGAGAAAAGTAAGGGATTACTCGTTTTTGATTGTTGGCATCAATCTTCTGTTCAGCCATATTCAAATTTTGTTGGAACTGGCTGGCTAAAAGTTCGATCGGCGTTCCCTCAAAAACTTCCTCGAAGCTCATCCGGTAGAGTTCTCGGAAAGATTTATCGTAATAACCCAAACGGTCATATCGATAAGCTGACAAAATAAACAGAATTTGCAGTTGGTCAGCCGCTCGTTTGTACGGAGGAAGCAACCGTAAAATATCCTTTTCCGTAATCACTTCTAGATTACCAGAAGCAGTAATTCTAGGAATGTCCCGGTAGGCTGCCAAGGGCATATTGGCAGCAAAACTCATGTATTCATACTGGGGAAAATTGACGGCTGAATGTTGGGGGCCGCAGGTAAAAATTATAGTTGTGACAATTTCAATTAATTGTTCAACTGTGTTGATGTGGTCTGGCATTCCTTTGACTTTACCGCCTTGGGGAGAGGCTAATTCTTTTGCCCAGGTTTGCAGTTCCACATCTTGTGCGATCGCCCCTAGAGTCGGGTAAAAGAAGTTGAGATAGCCCGATACAAAGGTTTGGATCGCATTCCACAGCAGCAATCCATCATCTCGGTAAGGATAGTGAGGCAGTTGATTGGGGTCATCCATTCCCCGATTTTTCAGTTCAGCGGGTAAGGCAAATTCATCAAGACTCCACGTACTGTAAGCCTCTCTACTTATTTCTATTGTCTCTGCCAAGGTGCCAGCTAGCAATTCATCGACGGGCCCGCCGGGAGCGATCAAATAAGAACGCGCCAGATCGTTGTTGGTCAACATAAAGCGAAAGTGCGGTTTCAGCAACAGGCTCAGCGGGTGATTTTGGGCTAACTGTCGCGCGGTGACGATCGCGATTGGTTCCATCACCAAATGAGTTCGAGCTAAATGCGAGCTCATTTCATGGTGATTGGCATCTGCTACTTGCACGCAGAGTTTCGCAAACAGCCAATCGACAGGAGGATCGAATGGGGTGTAGACGTGGCTATTTGGCGTCGGATCTAGTTGAATGGCAATAGGCGTCATTTCACCGCGATCGCGGACTCCCGTCCACCGCCAAGCGAAAAAAGCCCGCGGTTTCGGCAAGTATTTTCTGCCTTTTTCATAGGTTCCGCCTCCTATTTTCGCAGGCGCGCGATAGTGTTGGTCAGTACCCGTGTAATCGGCAATGTAAATGTTTTTTTGCTGCAACTCTTGGCCCAGATCGAATAATGGGTGCAAACTGGAAAGACCCGCCAGTGTTTGTGCGCGAGGATCGCTCGCATCTAAGAGGCGAAGCACCATCGGATTTGCTCCAGACAGGCGCTGTTCTGCAAAAGAGCGATCGGTTTGGTAGATTTTGGCAACAGCAGGTAGCTGCAGCAGAGTAAAGAAATCTTCATAGTCTTGGAGCTCGTCGAGAGGATCGAGAAAAGTTCTCGCATCGGCTGCCAGCATATTTGCTGGAAGTTCCGATGTTGCTAATATCCGTTCTGCAATATACTTGCTCGAAAAATTCTCGACTGGTGGCACATCTTTCAATAATGCCAAAGGTGATAAACTGTCATAGTCAAACTGATAAGCTTTTTGCTGACGATTCAAGGAATCGCGGCGCTGTTCTTGGTTCGGATCGTCTTGAGGAAGAGAAGGTTTCATATTGTCTACCATTGTATAAATCAACCCTTTTTTTGTAGTAAAATATCGGATATCATCACTACCGATAGGGGATGGAATTTAAAAAGTATTGCGCGCCTAGGATCGCGCTTGATATATTCATTCTTCGCCGATCAATAATCTAATTCCGGACTTTTTTAAACTCAAACAAATTTTTCAACAGAAGGCAACACTTCTCGATCGCCCTAAACCTACATAGAACGGTTTCATTTTCCCGATAAGTAGCTCGCACTTGAGAACCCCGACTTCTTTGAGAAGTCGGGGTTCGGGGTGTTAGGTTGTTTGAGCTTGGTCTACTGATTAGCGGTTAGGCACGAACCATTAAATATTGGCCATTGCCGTTGTATTCGCCGTCGCAACTCGCGAAATTAGACACAAACCAAATCAAGTAAAACCGCCAGATGCGACGAAATTTAGCATAGTCCATGCCGTAGTCTAAATCTTTGACTATTGCCTGAGAATCGTCAAAGTTTTTCAGCCACGTAGCTAAGGTTGTAGAGTAATTGTGTCCGTTGAGATACCATGTTTTAATGGTTTTGAGGTCTTTGTTGTGGCTGGGAACGGCATCATATTTCCAGTAACGACCGTGGGGAAAAATGTATTTGTGGGTGAAAACGCTGGATATATTGTTGGGAATGCGAACTGTGATGATGTGAATAAAAACTTTGCCATTATCGTTCAGAAAAGATGCCAGCTTTTGGAAAGCTTTCGTTAAATTGCCTACATGACAAAAAACTCCGACGGAGAGAATTTTGTCAAATTTTGTCTCAAATTGGACCTCGTTCAAATCTCCTTCATATAGGGTAAATCGACCGGAACTAAGGTAGCTTTCTGGGTCTTGCATCTTCTGACGCATATACTCGCATTGGTGGTGGCTGAGGTTAATCCCGGTAAAGGTGACATTGGGGAATTTGGAAAGAATGTAATTGGGAACGCAACCCCAACCGCAGCCAAAGTCTAAAATATTGTCGCCATCCTGAATCTCTAGCTTTTCAATCACATCATCAATCATCTGCATTTGCGATTGTTCAAGGTTGGCGGCTCCTTTTTCCCACAATCCCATGCTGTATTTAGGATAAATGAGTTTGCTGTCGCCTAACATCGGATTCAGCATGGCTTGAGGCAAGTCGTACTGAATTTTCATTAAATCCCGGGGTCCTTCGGCGGTACGATCTGTTTCTGTCAGTACCCATTCGTAGGCCGTAAGCAGAGAGGGAAAGTACCGAAATAATACGGGCATACAGGTATCAAAAAGCGATCGCAATACAGAATCCGGTACTTCTAAGCCGTTGATATAAGACTCTGCTACTGCCATGTGGGCCGCGTTAACTGCACTGACTGCGAGGCGGGTTGCTCCGTAGGCGATCGGACTTTTGGTATGGATATTTCCCACGATGGGAATGTGCTTTTCGATGTTTTGTAGGGCTGTTGATGAACTCATGGTTATACTGGTTTTAAAGATGCTGCTATTCTATCTCACGAAAATTAGCTGGTTGTTAGAGAGCCAAAAAGCTGAAACTATTGCCAAGTAAGGTTTGCACAGCAAAACTCCGAAAAATCCTCAAAATATATGGCTGTTGAGGGGGATTTGATAACGGATTTATAGGGTTTTGGGCGAACTTAATTTTATTAAGAATTATGTCAGCCAATTTTAGATTTTAGATTTTAGATTTCAGATTAACTCCACAGCTTGAATGCGGTATTTTCACGGTGCGATGGCGATTTTAGTGCTCAGTTATACCATTTTAGATGTGAGAATTGGCAATGACTGATGAGCTAAGAGTTGGACTATTGCCTAGAGTTGCATTCTTTTTTTAAACTGGTGTCAGTTGGCCGCTCGATGTGACGCAACGAGAAGCAAATGCCGATCGCGACTTATAGTTAAGGAATCAGGGGATACAGAAAAATGCCGAGAAACCGGGTTTGCATACAGGTTCGCTGCAATAACAGATGTCCGCGAGATTCCTCGCTAATTAGCTAGACGCGCCACATATGCCACAGATTCACTATCTACCGGACGATCGCACGATCGAGGTAGACGACGACAATATAATTCTCGAAGCTTCCCTGCGTGCGGGCATTCCGCACACCCACATCTGCGGCGGTAGCGGCCGGTGTTCGACTTGCCGGGTATTGATTGTCGAAGGTTTGGAATTTTGCTCTCCGCGCACTTCGCCGGAAGAGGAACTTGCCAAAAAATTGGGTTTAGAACCGGAAATTAGGCTGGCTTGTCAGACGCACATTGCTGGCGGCAAGGTGATTTTGCGCCGATTGGCGATCGATTCTGAAGACTTGGAATCATTTACCGACCAAATGGCGGGAAAGTCAATTTCTCCTCCTGTCGGACAAGAGAAAAAAATTGCGATTTTGTTTGCGGATATTCGAGGATTTACGCCGTTTGCAGAATCGCTGCTGCCTTACGACGTAATCTATGTTTTAAATCGCTATTTCCAAAAAATGGGTTTTGCGATCAATCGGAATGGCGGGATGATTAATAATTATATGGGTGACGGTTTAATGGCGCTGTTTGGGTTGGAAAATCCCGACAAGGCTGCGGAACAAGCAGTAAGGGCTGGGGTGGAGATGCTAGAGGAACTAGAGAAACTCAATCCCTATTTTGAAAATTTGTACCGTCACCGATTGCGGATTGGGATTGGCATTCACTGCGGCTGGGTGGTTGTGGGGAATTTGGGGGCGTCTAAAAATCAGACAGTGACGGCGATCGGAGATGCGGTGAATTTGGCCAGCCGGATCGAAGCTGCTAATAAGCAAATAGGAACAAGTTTGCTGATTTCCGAGGAGACTTATCAGGAAGTGAAGGAATTGGCGATCGTCGATCGGCGCGTATCCGTGCCAATTCCGGGTAAAAGTGGCGAATATCCGCTGTATGAAGTAGTCGGGATGCCGCCGCTGCCTGTGGAAATCGAAGAAGTTTCTGAGGTAATGGAAGGTTCTATTTGGCAAAGTTTTGTCAAGAAATTGTGGGCTTTGGATGCTGCGGTGTACAATTGGATTAAGAAAATTTGGATTCAAATTATAAAACTATAGAGGAACTTTTTTGAGTTTTGTTATTCACTCGATAAGATGAATATTCCTCAGTCAATTGTCCGCATTTTTATAATGCTCCCGAACGGTCAGATAGTCGCACAACTGCGAGATAATATTCCAGGTATTGCAAGCCAAGGAATGCTTTCTACTTTTGGTGGTGGCGTGGACATTGGAGAAAGTCCACAGCAAGCAGCAGTGCGAGAATTGGAGGAAGAAACTAGCCTAAAAAACGATTGCAACATTGCATTTATCACAACTTTTATTTACAGAAAAAACCACAATCCAAAATTTATCCAAAAAAATCACCTATTTTTGGCAAAAGTTAGCAATATTGAAAAAATAGAAATCAAAGAAGGTGTGGGTTTTGTAGTTTTGAGAAAAGATGTCGATTTTGAGAAAGTCAATGCTGGGGAGGGTACTCAAATGGCTTGGAAATTGTTGCAAGAATATTTAAAATCAAATAACCTGTCTATGTAGGGTACGCAGTGCGTAGCTTAAACCATAGATAGACAGTGAAAAAAATACTCTCTTGCGTAATACCAATTTAATATGAAGCTGCATAGAATAAAGCTTCCAGAATGAAAGTGTAAGAAGATAGTGAACTCATTTCTTCAGGTGTGATTTGTTGCAGAACCTGATCCAATCGTTCGCGCAATTCCTTAAGAGTCAGAAACACTTCTCCCTTGAATTGTTGTTTGATAAATTGCCACACTCGTTCAATGGGATTGAGTTCAGGGCTATGGGCTGGTTGACTTGCCGGGAATCAAGTTATCAGGCCAGTGCAGAGCACTGGTCACATGAGCCCCCGCCTGGTCAACTTGAATTAGTGCGATGTCATCTCCGAGTTGATGTGAGAGGGCATCAATAAACTCCTGAAATCTTTGAGTATTGAGGCGATCGTATTCTTGACAAAAATGCCAGCCGCTCAAAGGTTCGACCACCCCGTAGAGCCAAAAATTGTCACGTTTCCAGAGTACCGGTGCGTGAGGTTTCACTCCAAACGCCATAATCACTTTCCCTGTTTCTGTTTTAAGTCCCAAGCGGGTCTCGTCTTGACACAAGTAACGCAGCCGTTGTCCCTTTCCAAACAAGCGTTGATAGCTCAACAGGGCTGGGGCGATGTTTTTTTAAAACGCTGATCGGCATTGGGTTCTTGCTTCGCGCTTTTGGGGCGTGGCACTTTTAATTTAGCTTTAAGTCGATAGTGTACCCAATAGACCTCTTGCGAAAGTGCGATCGTTCTAGGTAAAATAAAAGAAAAAATGAGCTTAATAATATGAATTACGAA
>NZ_JAUBPO010000121.1:0-18412 GCF_036700785.1 Microcoleus sp. S28C3
ATCTTGCGATTTTTATATTTATTTTGTAAGTATTTTATGAATTTAACTGTTGATTTTCCATCACCAGATGGATGGCTCTGAATATGGAATTCTTTGCTTTGATAATTGAGTGCGCCAAAATAAGTTTGTCTATCTTTTTCATTGGTAATTGGGACTTCAATTCTGATTTTTGATTGACCCCAAACATAACCAGTTAGATCACCATGAAGTAGATGACATTCATCTAATACCAATTCACTATGAAGGTACACTAAATTTATGCGAAAAGTAGAGGAGAGCCAATATGGCCAACAAATTTAAAGTAGAAATCCAGGAAACGGTTGAGGAACTAGAGCATCGACTCGAACGGGCTATAACCGCAGTCTGCACAAGAAAAATTACTGCTATTATACTGGATTGCCACAAAAAAAATCAAAACAAGAGAAGAATTAGCCATGATGCTGAAGCGAGACTCTTCAACAATAGATCGTTGGTTAAGAGCTTACAAACAAGGTGGAATTACCTTATTACTCACAGTTAAAAAAGCTCCCGGAAAGACTCCACATATACCAGCGGAAGTCAGAGAAAAATTAATCAAAAAACTGCAAGAACCACAGGGAGAAACAAGTTATGGCAAATTACAGCTCTGGCTCGAAAAAGAATGCGGAATTAAAGTGAGCTATAAAGTGGTACATGACCTAGTTCATTATAAATTGAAAGCTGACCTGAAAGTCCCAAGGCCCCAAAGTAACAAAGCGAACGAAGAGGTGCAGGCAAGCTTCAAAAAAAAACTATGTGAGCTCATCAAAGTAATGATTAAATATTTCGGAAACTCCAAGCCTGTAAGGATATGGTGTCAGGACGAGAGTAGATTTGGATTGATTACTATGCAGGGCAGAATGATTACATTAAAGGGGGTAAAACCCATTGGTAAAAAGCAATGGAAACGAGGAAACTTCTATGTTTATGGAGTTGTAGAGCCATCAACAGGTGAACAATATTATCAAGATTTTTCTCAGCTCAATCACAACTGCTTTCAAGAGTTTTTAAATGGATTTGCCCAAAAATACTCAGACTACTTCAATCTAATTATCATGGATAATGGTAGCTTTCATAAAGCTCTCTTATTAGACTGGCATGATCATGTAATGCCAATATATTTACCAGCCTATAGTCCTGAATTGAATCCGATTGAAAGATTGTGGGAACATACAAAAAAAGACCTCAAATGGGAAAATTATTCGAGTTTACATAAACTCAAAGAACAGGTAGATATAATTATCAAATCTCTCACGAATCAAGAAGTTTTATCTCTCTGTGGTTGGGACTATATCCTGGAAGCTATATTAAGTGCAGGTTCATAGTGAATTGGTATAAAAACAATACTATTATTTCCCCAGATTCTATACCAGCCTTGTTTTTAAATAAAATATCGTTAATTTCTTCCGTCTTTTTTTTTACCAGTTCTTTATCAAATTTAGGATTAGTTTTTTGAGTTTTTTTCCAACTTATTTTCGCCCGGTCGAAAAGTTCATAGTAACTCTGTTTTGATTTATATATCACACCAAGTTCTTGAGCTAAATAAGTAACCAACTCATCTAAATTCCAATATTCTTTATTCTTTAACCACTCGATTACTTCAGTATTTTGTCGAGCTGTTAAATACCCTTTTGACCCTTTATGTCCTAGTTTGATTCCGGCGATGCCTTTGGTTTTAAATTGTTTCTTCCAATAACCAACAAAAAAACTACTTACACCTAAAATCTGGCTAATTTCATGGTAAATATTACCTAAAAGCGCCATTTTTACAGCTATTGCTCGTTTTAGTTCTCTGGCATCGATATCGCTTTTAATGAAAGATTCTAACAACGCTATTTCTTTTTCCATATCTTTTTGTGGCAGTTGTAAGTTATTCATTTTTTATTGTCACAATCAAATATTGCATATAATTTTATCATAGTCTTGATAATGATTTAGGATTGCTATAATGGTTTGATTATTTCTGTCGATGCAATTTAAATGCTGATTAGCTTAGTTCAATTTTGGAACTCAAAAACTATCAAGAATCCCCAGTTAGAGAAAATGTCTAAACACGATTTAGGCGTAAGTGGTGGTTGATTTCGGTGACGCTACTTATCCATTGCGAATTACTCACTGATTCGCCCCCAATATTTTAAACATAGCCTGTCCGGTAATCCCCAACCCCAAAAACATTACAAACGTCGCGCTAATCGCAGGCAAAAATTTGACTGCGGTTATCTGTTTTGGCAGTTTATCAAAATTACGTTTGGCATAAACTAAGATTAATCCGATCGCACTCAGCACTAAAGCCAATCCCAAACTAAATGCTACCACTAGCGTCATTCCCAAACCAACATTACCCAAAGCCGACGCGCTCAACAGCATCACCAAAGCGGAAGGACAAGGCAACAAACCGCCAGAAATTCCCAACGCTAATAAGCTTTTCCAAGTAATAGCAGAACCGTCAGCACCGGGCGGCAAATGCGAGTGAACGCGGCCGTCTCCGTGATGGTGGTAGTGGTGAGATATATCGGCTTTTACAGGTTTAAATTCTCTCTCCCAACTTCCCCTACTCAAAAGATTTACTGCTTCTTCACCTTCGGCAGTAAAGACTTTAGTCCTTAGAAACCAGTTTTTACTATTAAAAATTTTACTTTTGATTTTTTTGATAACTTCAGTCCTCACTACAAACCTAGTTTTAATTTTTTCTAAGAGTAAGTTAAGACCGATGAAGGCTACTAATAAACCTGAGATTAAACTCAGCCAAGGATCTAATTTTTCAGGATCAATTAAGTTAGAAGCAAACAAAGTAATTCCGCCCACAGCAAACACGCCGGCAGTGTGAGTAATTGTAGTCGTCGCTGCTAGAAATAAAGCGTGTACCGGAGTAGCTCGCGCACCCACTAAATAAGCGCCGACTATGGTTTTTCCGTGTCCGGGCGACATCGCGTGCACGCATCCCCAAGCAAATGCTCCCGCTATTGCTAACAGCAAACTCCAACCAGAATCCCAGATAGATTCCTTTCCTGCTACTAACAAAAAGTCCCGGTTTTGCGGCGTAAATACAAAGCTTTTTACAGCACCCGCTTGCACGATCGTAGCTTGACAGCTAGCTGTCAGCACTCCGGGCAAAAACAGATTGTAATTAATCCGCAATTTATCGGGTTTTGAGATGGAAATTGTGTCAGGTAAACCGGGGGTTATATTTTGAGAAGGTGCGGCCCAGGTGTAGTTTAAGATTAAGGTGCTGTGGGTATTCGGCTGCTGGATTAAGCTGGCGGTTTTAGCTGCTATTTCTAGCGGTGTTACTGCTACAGAGCCTTGAATATTGCTACTGTTGGCGATGCGGATTTGTTGGCTAAAAAACTTTTCTAGCTGTGTTTGGTGGCTCCGAACTTCAGCAGGTTGTAGCTGGCTGTCTCGATTGTCGTCGGCGAAGTTTGTTAAGCCGGTTGGGAATGTTAATGTTACTTCGGTTTGCAAATCGTTGACTACTATTTCTGCTACAGATAAGTCTGACCAGTGCGAGTAAACTGGTCTGGTTGAGGTTGTGAAAAATAGTAATATTGTCAGAAAAAAAAGAATCAGATATTTGTACGATCGCACAAATTTTGTGTGCATAAATTTCTCCTGCTTCAAGAGGCTGTTCTTCTGGCTCATTTCAAAATTCATAACTTCCCAAACCCAATGCTTGGCGAGATCGATCGTCAAAACTCGGGTCAATTTCCTTGGACTTTTGAAAATAAGCGCGAGATTCAGCATCCTTACCTAAAGTCCGGGCGATCGCACCAGCCCGGTAAAACATACCCGCATCGCGAATGCCCGATCGCAGTATTTCGGCCATGACTCGATCGGCCTTTTGCCATTCCCCAGCGGCGGAAAGCGCCCAAGCCAAAGTATCCAGCGTCACTGCATCCCGCCGAATTTTCACCTCCTCCTGCATTAACGCCAGCGCTTCCGCGACATCCTGCGATCGCCCTTTTTCCAGCAGCAAACTCGCCAAGTCGCGCCGGTGGCCAAAACCGCCAGAAACCTGTTCCTGTCGCAGCCCAGCTTCTGCTTTGTCGCGAAGTCGCCGGGATTCGATCGCATCTCCCTCTAACTCTTTAACTCTCGCCATACCGCGATCGACAGTGCGATCGAACACAGTCGCAACCCCGCCAGAATACGCAGAAACTTTGCTGTAATAGCCTTCCGCCTCCCGATAATTGCCCTGGCGCGTCTCCAAATCCGCCAAATAAATCAGCGCCAGCGGGTATCGCGGCACCAACCGCAGCGCCTCCAAAAACAGCGCTTTCGCCTGCACAAACTGCCCGCGACGCGCGTAAAATCGACCCAAGAGCGATCGGGCCCGCGCCGAACCCGCAACCTCTCCCGGTTCCTCCGCCGCCATTGCTTGGCGGTAATCCTGCAAAACCTCAGCATCTCGGCCCTGAGATTCTCTCACCAAAGCTCTCAAAGTGAGAGAACCCAAGTTGGGAATCCGGTTAACTAAGGCTTCTGCGGCTGCATTTGCCTCGCTCACTTTTCCCATTGCTAAGTGAGATGTAACTGAAAGGGCGATCGCATCTTCATTATCAGAACCCACCTGTTTAGCAAAGCGCAAAGCAGTAGCAAAATCGTGTCTGGCCTCGGCAATTCGAGCTAAAACTAACAGTGCACCTTTGTTGTCAAAAGGCAAATCGGCTATCGACCTTTGAGCCGCCTGTTCTGCCAATAAAAACCAACCTCCCTCCCCAGTTGCGCGAGCCATTTTTAAATAAGATCCCGCCAGTGCCGCCCGGTTCAAACCGCTGCGGGAATCAACAGCCAGCCGCTGCTGGTAAAAAGCAATTTCTTGCTGAATTGCTTCCTTTTGATTGGGATTATTTTTCAAACTTTCCGAGAAATGATATCGGTAATTAGCATCGAGATTTTCGGAACTTTTATTAGAAAATTTACCTGAAATAAAACGCAAGTTAGGAGGTAAATTTACTACTACCATCCCAACTAAAGGAGCTACTATTAGCAGCCACCACGAGAAAATATCAGATTTTATTTCCGGTTTAGTTTTAGTTTTCATACATCCGCGTTAATTAGCGCTCATCTGCGGTTAAAAAAAGTATTTTCTATCTGTCATTAGCCAAGAACTAATGACTAATGACTAATGACTAATGACTAATGACTAATGACTAATTAGGCAAAGCCAAATAAGGAAAATTCGGTTCTAAAGGTTTGTGTCCCTGAGCCGGATTTCCCGGAGTTCCGTTATATGAAACGTTATCGCCAACCGGAGAACCTACCAAAGCTCCCAGAGTAATATCAATAACGTCGTCCATCAGCATACGACCTCCGATCAAACTTCCTTGAGCATTTGTAGCGCTAGCGTAGCCGCTGGTTTTTGTGGTATCGATCCGCATGACATCGGGTAAGAAAGCTCCGGCGATCGCATTTGGATCGACATTATCCCGACCGTCCAAAAGATCCACAGCATTCAGAGTAGCAACAGCTTCCTGCCGCACTGGAGCAGCCGCACCGCTCAAATCCAATCTCGGAGGAATACTATTGAACGCTTCCAGGAAGTCGGGAGTAACTATCAAACCCTCATTAATTGCAGGTCTCGCCAAACGCTCGAATTGTTTGAAACCGCCAACTCCGTCTCTGATAGAAACAGTTGACCAAACATCAAAAGTATTCGCCCCGCTTCCTGCTTGCAAAAACGCTTTCGGAACGCGCACGGCAATTGTATTGACGTTGTAACCTTTAGTAAAGTCGATCGCTTGATTCGGTTGTTTAAAAGTAGTGCGCGGCCCCGTTCCCAAAGCTGCGGCGCGAACTCTAAAAAATTGTTCGACATCAAAGAAAAACGGGTCTTCCCGCAACCCTGCAAATACAGTCAGGTTAGAACCGCCCACAGGTACTGTATTCAAAACAGCATTAGAATTCAGCGGAGTTGTGGCAATTAATCCGCCGTTAACTGTAGTCTTAGCAACTGTCTCGGAGCCACCGCGAACAGCAGTCACAGCCACTGCCTGCATACCTTTATTGTTAGGCGGACTGAAAGCAAACCTCAACACAATATCGGCGCGTCCAGTCGGGGTAGAATTTACGTCACCTACCTGCGAGATGTGAACTTGGTAGAGAGCAGTGGTGCTGAAATAATATTGATAGCGAGCTACAGACCTGGGATTTGAATTCAGGATCAATACTAAATCCCCCTCGGCAGCTCCTGAATTTTGGTCTTTTTCCCGAAATACGTAGAGGTCAGTTAAATTGACAGCGCGACCTTTGATATCTACTTCGCCGTCGTCGTGGTCGGAAGCGACAATTATCCCTGGAGTTAATAGAGCAATTAGAGCTACTTCAATAGCTAGTATGGTTCGGCGAATTTTTTTTGTTAGCTTCACAGTTAGCACCTTTATTTCAATGAAATTTTTCCACAAATCAATGGTAAATAACCCGCATTCGCGGGTTTTAGTTTTGTAGCAACAGGTGGAAATCTGTCAACCTGTCGGGCCTTTGAGCTGTTGCTGAGCCTTCTCCTATTGGTGGTATACGAAGGTTTGGCAATTTTGGATCTCTGCTGCCAGATTAATTTATGTAAAAAAGGGCGTTATTGAGCATTTACTCGTTCCCGAACTATTCTTGGGAATGCCTGCTCAAAGACAGAGCCTCCCTCGAACCAGTGGAGCCAGAGCATCGCTTATATAGGTTTCTAGGCTCTTCTTGGGAGCGAGCTAACAAAGCTTAGGAACGAGTGAATCGCTGGTTTGACCGAAAGCATCCAGGATACAAGCCCCCGGATTCATCCGTCCAGAAATAAAAAACCTGTATCCGATAAAGGAGCCCCCAAATTGATCCGTGGGGTCAATGCTTCAATTCTCAAATCTCAAATCTCAAATCTCAAATCTCAAATCGATTGACTGTTCAGGCTCAGGGCATTTCTTCGTTGTGCATAAAGCGGATTGTTAAGTGTCAAAAAAATTACTAATCAGGTGGTAAAATTCAAGATGACTTGGGATTTTAAAAATTCAAAGCACGACAAAATTAGCCCGAAAAGGCATACTCCAGCTTGTACCCCCAACTTCAAACTTACAATTATGTTCTGTAGTGATATACGCCGAATTGTTAATTTTGGATCTGTGCCGTCAAAACAAAATTTTTGGGTACACTGAAATGACAGGCCAGAAGTCAGGCGATGAATCGCTGCTTTTAGTGCAGATTGCCCGGAAAGACCAAACGGCATTAGCTAAACTTTACGATCGCTACGGTCGCCCAAGTTACGCTCTCGCTTACAAAATTCTGGGTTCGGTAGAAGAAGCTGAAGAAGTGGTAATCGATGTTTTTTCCCAAATTTGGCAAAAAGCAGCAACTTACGATCCTTCTCGCAGTCGAGCAGATACCTGGTTGTTCATGCTGACCCGCAGTCGTTCCCTCGATCGACTCCGAGCGATGCAGCGAACAGTCCGGGCTGCTGAAGCTTGTCTGGAAGAGGCTAAAGTACCCATCTCTAGCGTTGCAGAACCGATGGAAGATGCAATGTTTAAAGAACGCAGCGAACAAGTCAAAGCAGCCTTAGAAAAACTGCCAAAGGAACAGCAAGAGGCGATCGAACTCGCCTACTACCAAGGGCTGACTTGCGCGGCGATCGCAGCTAAAACTGGTATCCCGACAGGTACAATCAAAACCCGAATTCGGTTGGGCATTTCCAAATTGCGTCAAGCTTTGAGCGAACAATTTTTTTAGATTGTCAAAAAACAAAATTGAATTTTTTTAACATCAATCTAAAATTATGGCATCTCCAATCATCCATCTTGAGTGCGAGGGCAGCAGACCAATCTCAAATTTAAAATCAACTTAGGCTGAATTACAATTAATGGCGGAAAACAGATGGAAATGATGCCAGACGAGGAGTATAAAATCCTTGCAGCCCTTCAAGCTCTCGATATCCTCGACGAGTCAGAACGCGGCGCATTTGCAGAGAAATTGAAAGAGTCCGCAAAACTTACAAGTGAATTAGCAGCTTTTGAAGCCGCAATTGCCGCGATCGCCTACACAGCCCCCCCAGTTACTGTCGCTCCCGACCTCAAAAACCGCCTGTTCCAGCGCATAGCCGAACTGCCGCTAACTCCGGCAGAATTAGTCAATTTAAAGCCCATTGTTAGCTCCCCAACAGAGAACAATACTCCATCTTTAATCGTGCGATCGCGCGATGTCCAATGGAAATCTTATGGAGTTCCGGGAGTCTCGTTTGGCAAGCTTTATATTGACAAAAAAAAGCGCGAAATTACCTGCTTGATGCGACTAGAACCTGGAGTAACATTTCCCATGCACCGACACGCTGCCTCGGAGGAAGTGCTTGTATTAGAAGGAGACTTAATTGTAGAAGGGGAAATTTGCCATCAAGGTGACTACATTCGATCGGTTCCCGGTTCCACACATTCGCCCCTCACAGAAGGGGGATGTTTGCTGTTAATGAAAACTTCCCTAGACAACGAAATGCTCGTCTGATATTATGTCGGTTAAATTTCCTGCAATGATTGCTTTTCGCTTAGTCGAGGCTGGTTTATGTCGCTACACGCTCTGACTCCCTAACACCCTACGGCTACGCATTGTGCGGCGAACAATCCCAAATAGATCACGTAATTCCAATGCTAAAATACTTGCGTTTAACTGCTGTTTTGTCCGCCGTTATTATACAATTTGTACCCAGCGACCCAAGCGCGATCGCCCAAGAACGCGAAGGATGTTTTCTGGTCAATTCAGCGGGAGAAGTAATTAACTTAAATTTGTTGTGTTCGCCTCAAGAATCCGACATTAAGCTGACAGGAAACGATGGGAAATTTCTCGAAGACTACAAACGCTTAGCAAAAAGCTACTCTCCAGAAGCAACGAACAATTTACTGCAAGCAATCCAAAGGGCCCCCGGTCAAAAAATTGCCACAGCTAAAAGAATGTGTGCGGAAGCAAAATCGGGAGTTTCTCTGCCGGAGTTTAAATTAAGAGCGATCGGGCAAGCTGTCAGTATCGAAAATCCAACTGCCAAAGAAAGTTTTCTCGCCGATGCCGATATTATTACCACTCTTGCCGCCAACCATTATTGCCCGGAATTAGCCAGTAAGTAATATCATGAAATCTGTAGGGACGCGGTAAGGGAGCATCTCACTTTTGCTTTTACTGTCGGTGTGCGATCGTCCCGCTCGCACTCCTAAAAAATGCTTTTTACCAAACTGAGATGCTCTCCACGGTAATGCCGCGCCTCTACTTGCAGCAACGATCCATGAAGTTACCGGACATGAAACATTTAAAATCAAGCTCCGCGGACTTGCGGGATTTATTCAAAGACAGCATTACAGTTAAATACCTCGCGGAACCGCTGAAAGCTGTCCCCGCTTGCGAAGACGCAGCCAAATTGCGATCGTGGATGGAGGCCCGCGATTTTGACGTGCTCGGTATCGAAGAAAACGGCACGGTTTGCGGCTATGTAGAACGATCGCACTTAGGTAAAGGCAAGTGCAGCGACTACCAGCAAATTTTTCACCCCTCACAATTAATCGCCGCGGCCACTCCTTTAATGGAATTGCTCCCGCTGCTGCGAGAAAAACCGAGATTATTTGTATTGGAAAGCAACAGGATCAACGGAATTGTTACCTGCGGCGATTTGCAAAAAGCACCGGTGCGGATGCTGCTGTTTGGATTGGTGACGCTTCTCGAAATGAATTTATTGCGAATCGTGCGCATCTACTTTCCCCAAGATTCTTGGCAGAAATTGCTTAAGGGCGATCGCATCGTAGCGGCAAAACACCTTTGGGAATTGGGGCGATCCCGAAATGAAGCAATTGACTTAATCGATTACCTGCAATTTTGCGACAAGCGAGATTTAATCCTGACTTCTGCGGAAATAGTCGATCGCCTGGGACTCAAATCCAAACGCTACGGAGAGCGTTTTTTAAAATCAGCAGAAGCATTGAGAAACAAATTAGCTCACGCTCAAGATTTAATCAACGGTTCTTCTTGGCCGGAAGTGATTTTTTTAGCTCAGGAAATAGAAGCGCTTTTGCAGCGCTGCGAAGAAATTGAAATAGCTACACCACTCGATTAGATAGCCTTTCATGGGTAACATTAGTTTTTAGTAAGGTGCGCAGTACGCACCTTACATTGAGTTTTTACGAAGGTTTGCACGGATCGCACTACATTAGTTTTTAATTTTTAACTTCCTGTTGGTGTACTGAGGAACCCACCCTTGAGCAGTGGTGTAATACTGCACGGCTTTCAAGTACAACGACGGAGTGAGATAAAACCAATGTTCGGTATTTGCAGGCACTTTAATATATTCTTCAGCTTCCAGCATTAACTGTACCTGACAGCCGTTAGAATACACAAACCCAAAAACACATTCTCCAGCTAAAATGTGAAGAACTTCTGGATCTGTGTGGGTGTGAGTGCGATTGCTTTGAGCCATGAGCGGGTAAATCTGTGGCGAACCGGGGTGCAGCACTTTTAAGTCGCACCACTGACATCCGTCTGCACGCTTGAACTGTTGCAACTCGCTTTGAAATGCTGCGAGTATCTGCTGTTTTTCTGTTACATTGAGAATGTCTTGGGCTAGCAGTTCTCGAACCGCAGGATTTTCCCTCATTGGCAGACGATCGATCTGAACATTTAAAACAGCCAGTTGGCTGGCGATCGCCCCGATATCCCTATAAGTCCTACCGTCTTCTAGTTGCATAACAGCCATTGTAAACCACCTATTTATTTGGCTTTGAGGATAATTTAGTTTACTGTTTCCATCTAGTGTGACAGACTAAAATCCTGCTTGTTTTCTATAATAGCCGATCGCTAAAATTACATATTTGGTCTAACAATTTATTAAACATTTATCACAGCTTAACTCTAAAAATTAAAATTTTAACTTTTATTTAATAAGATTGAGAGTAGAGAGTAGGGTTCCATAGACACTGCACGTTACTGGTTGAAAAACAGGGTGACTAAATCTCCCAAAAATTTAAACACCGCCAAACCCCGAGCAGTTTAGAGAATCAAAAATGCAAAAATTAGCTGCCAAGCGATTTTCCACAGTACGGGTGGCTACCTAACAGCGCGCCGAACGACTAGAAAATGCGTAGGACAAACCGACAAAAACAGCTAACCTCAATACAGAAATAAGCCTTTCCATTTGAGTGACATTCCCTTATAATTAAAGATTAAAGCTCAAAATTACGGCGCAGCCTAATTGCTGCTACTTTTATGCCTCTACCTATAGTTGCTATTATTGGACGCCCCAATGTAGGCAAATCGACGATCGTCAACCGTTTAGCCAACACCCAAGACGCGATCGTCCACGACGAACCAGGAATCACGCGCGATCGCACTTACAGACCGGCTTACTGGGGCGATCGGGAATATCAAGTCGTAGACACCGGCGGTCTAGTATTCGACGACGAGACAGAATTTCTGCCTTTAATTCGCGAACAAGCAATGGCGGCCCTCGCAGAAGCCAGCGCAGCTATTTTCGTAGTAGACGGACAAACCGGGCTCACCGGCGGCGACGAATCGATCGCATCTTGGCTGCGACTGCAAAAAGTCCCCGTCATTCTCGCCGTCAACAAATGCGAATCCGAAAATACAGGACTCACCCAAGCAGCAGACTTTTGGCAATTGGGACTCGGAGAACCTTACCCAATTTCAGGCATTCACGGCAACGGCACCGGCGAATTGCTCGACAAATTAATTACTCACCTTCCCACGGAAGCGTTACCAGAAGTTGACGAAATTAAAGTAGCAATTATCGGTCGTCCCAACGTCGGCAAATCGAGTTTGTTAAACGCATTTCTCGGAGAAAATCGTGCCATAGTCAGCCCGATTTCCGGCACAACCCGCGACGCGATCGACACCTTAGTAGAACGCAACGGTCAAACCTACCGCCTGATCGACACAGCCGGAATCCGCAAAAAGAAAAACGTCGAATACGGCGCAGAATTTTTTGGCATCAACCGCGCTTTCAAAGCCATCCGCCGCGCCAACGTCATACTGTTAGTAATTGACGCAATTGACGGCGTTACCGATCAAGACCAAAAATTAGCCGATCGCATCAGCCAAGAAGGTCGAGCCTGCATCATAGTCGTCAACAAATGGGACGCCGTAGAAAAAGACTCCGACACCATCTACGAGTACGAAAGAGAAGTAAGAACCAGACTTTATTTCCTCGACTGGGCAGAAATGATTTTTGTTAGCGCCATGAGCGGACAGCGAGTTGAAAAAATCATTGAATTAGTAGACAAAGCCTCCGACGAACACAAACGCCGCGTCACTACCGCCGTCATTAACGAAGTCATAGAAGAAGCCACAAGCTGGCACTCAGCCCCAGTTACCCGCCAAGGAAAACAAGGCAAAATCTATTACGGTACTCAAGTGCGATCGCAGCCACCGACAATTGCGCTGTTTGTCAACGATCCCAAACGCTTCACCGAAAATTACCGCCGCTACATGGAAAGCCAATTTCGCAAACACCTCGGCTTTACCGGTACACCAATGCGGCTGCTTTGGAGAGGCAAAAAAGTTCGTGCCACCGAAATGAGCACAACAAACAGAGCACTGCGCGTCAAGTAATTTTAGATTTTAGATTTTGGATTTTAGATTGAAGAAAAAACGCAATTGAATGATAAAATTAATGAATTGCGTTTTTTTTGTTTCCTCAAAAATCAAACAATTGCCAACTCCAAATGTCAAATACCCAATCGAAAATCAACAATCTTAAATCCCCCCATGAAAAAATCTAAAATCTAAAATCTAAAATCCCAAGATGGACGAACAAGAGTTTAAACAAAGAACGAAGCAGCTAGCATTAAGAGTTATTAAGCTAGTAAGTTCACTGCCCAAAAATACCGTTTCTGAGGTAATTGGCAAGCAGTTAATTCGTTCAGGAACTTCTGTAGGGGCTAACTATCGAGCAGCTTGTCGCGCTAGATCGACAGCAGACTTAATTGCCAAACTCAGAATAGTGGAAGAAGAAGCAGATGAATGTTTGTACTGGATGGAGTTGATAGTTGAAGCTAAATTAGTAGATGTCGAGAATTTGAGGAGTATCATGTCAGAAACAAATGAAATTTTAGCAATGACAGTTGCCTCTATCAAAACTTTAATTGCTAAAAACCCAACAGCAAATCGCAAATAAAAAAATCTCAAAGCCCACAAAAATTGCCAAGCTAAAATCAAACAATTCCAACCATAAATCAAACAGTCAAACAATCAAATAATCAAATAATCCCCAATCAAGCAATCCCCAATCAAACAATCAAACAATCCCCAATCAAACAATCTAAAATCTAAAATCTAAAATCTAAAATCCCAAGATGGACTTACTTCGATCGCTCCCCATCGGACTCTACTTAGAACAACCAATAACCTGGCTTCACCGGCTAGACTCCCGCGTAAAACTAGCTTGGTTGATGACATTTCTGATCGCACCAATACTCGCCAATCCCATCTGGCGGTTGATGCTGGTAGGAATGTTAATCGTACTGACACTAACAGCAGCAATCCCTTTGCGGGTATGGAAACAGCAAATGGGACTGCTGCTGCTATTCTGCATTTTAATATTTTGCTTGAGCGCGATCGCTCCCGACGCACTCCCATCAGAACACCAGCCCCGCATCCCCGCCGACGAATTAACATTTTTCCAACAGCCCGCAACTCTTCCACCCCCGCCCCAGCCAAAACCCTGGTACAAAACTTTTAATTTAGCCTCAAACCCCCCAATCCCAAATCCGAAATCCCAAATCTCAAATCAACTCCCCCAACCCACAAACTACCGTTACGTTTTATTCAAACAAGGCCCGATTAAAATCACCCGCAAATCCCTAGATTTAGCTATCAACGTCAGCACCCTATTTTTCACAGTAATTTACAGTACCAACCTCTATCTCCTTACCACAGCCAGTGAAGAAATAACCAGCGCGATCGAAAACTTAATGCAACCTCTGCGCCGCTTGAACTGGCCTGTTACCGAAATAGCACTAACATTAACGTTATCTTTGCGCTTCATTCCCCTAGTATTAGAAGAAATACAAAATTTAGTGCGATCGGTCAGAACCAGAGCGATCAACTGGAAAAAACTCGGATTTCGCCGCGCCGCTCAAGTGTGGTTGATGATAGCCGAGCGGCTGTTAGAAAACTTGCTCCTGCGAGCCGAACAAATAGCCAGCGCCATGAAAGTTCGCGGCTTCACCAGTCCCGATCGACACCGTGTAGAATGGCACCAGTTGCAATTGAAAATCCGAGACTGGATCGCCCTCGGGTGCTTGATCGTCCTCTGGAGCGCCCGCTTCGTTTGGGGTTGGGACAGTTGAGATTTTAGATTTTAGATTTTAGATTTTAGATTGAATAATATTGAAGGATTGGCAAGGACTGATTCGAGCGGGGTTTCGAGTACGGGTCTACATTTGAGTAAGTTGTGTCTGGTACGCGACAGTCCTGCTAAAGTAATGGAGACAAATATTTAGAGATCCAAGACCTTGAACATCTATCTTGGGACAGATATCGTATATGTTCCGCGCATTCAAGCTGCATTAGACCGCTTTGGCGATCGCTTCCTCGAAAAAGTTTACACGCCCGCCGAACAAAGGGACTGCGGGCAAGTAAATTCTCAACACAGCAGCATTAAAGGTAAAATGAATCGAGTTTCCTGCAACCAACTAGCGGGGCGCTGGGCAGCAAAAGAAGCTGTTGTCAAAGCTCTAGGCACGGGATGGCGGGGAATACGGTATGCAGATGTGGAAATTCGGCGTTCCGAAAACGGTGCTCCCAATGTGCAACTGCACGGAAACGCTGCAGCACGAGCCTCTGTTTGGGGAAATTGCCAGTGGCAATTGAGCCTCAGCCATGACGGAGACTATTCTATGGCTACGGCGATCGCCCTTTGTACCCCGCCCTCAAACAACGCCGTGCCCACAAACACCGAAACTAAAATCTAAAATCGAAATCTTTAATCTAAAATTGACCGACTGTAAACTTGAATGACTACCGAAACTTACCTGAATCATCCAAACTTTGGCCTCCTCTTCAGGGTATCCCAGGTTGAAGACAGCCAAGAATTATTTACCACCCTATACGCCCAACGCCTGTTTTTTTTGGTGACAAACGGCCCAGGCGGGCTGAGATTTGAACCAATCAGCCGCTCCGACGCTCGCCTCATGGTCGAAATTCGCCTGCGAACCCTGCGTCGCAGCGGACAATATCAAGAGTACGACCAATTGCAGACCATTCACCAGCGCACGTTTCAATAACGAAAATCAGTAATTTGGTAATTGGTAACTGTCTTAATTTTCCTTCCCTCCAGTTCCCAGCGTTGAGCAACCATGACCATAGCCTCTCGAATTAACAGCATTCGCCAACACTTGCCTGCATCAGTGCGGTTAATTGCCGTTACCAAACAAGTACCGACTGATGCTATCCGCGAAGCATACGACGCCGGTATCCGCGATTTTGGCGAGAGTAAGGTTCAAGAGACTGCCGAAAAACAAAGCCAACTGCAAGATTTACCGGATATAAACTGGCACTTGATCGGCCACTTGCAAGCCAACAAAGCCGCTAAAGCCCTAGAGCATTTCCAGTGGATTCACTCTCTCGACAATTTAAAACTCGCTCAGCGACTTTCGCGCTTGGCGGGCGAACAGTCCTGCTCTCCCCAAGTTTGCCTGCAAGTCAAAATGTTGCCAGATCCGGACAAATACGGCTGGAGCGTTCCTGAACTGCTTGCCGACCTTCCAGAACTAAACAAATGTCAGCATATCAAAATTCAAGGTTTGATGACAATACCCCCACAGGGGTTAAATGAGTCGCAAATCCTAGAATTATTTAACAGCACCCGCGAACTTGCTGACAAAATCCAGCAGCAAAATTTGCCCTGCATTCAAATGCAACAGCTCTCGATGGGGATGTCGGGAGATTATCATTTGGCAATTCAAGCAGGTGCTACTATGGTACGGCTAGGACAAACCTTATTTGGCTCTAGGAGGGGATAAATAATTGAAATCTTCTGATAAAGACAATTTAGGTTAAATATAGAGTAGTCAGCCACCCGCAACTAACGCGCAACGCGAGTATAGTCGGGGTAGCAAAGTCGTGAAGGAGCGTGAATCATGAATATTTTTTCTAAACTGCGAGATTTTGTAGGCATCAACAATGAGCCTGAGTACGATGACGTGTACGACGAAACGGAAGGGGAGCGCTATCAGAACTTCTACCAAGCGCCTGAACCGAACGCCGCTGCCGTCGCCGCAGCAGAAGAAGAACGTCGTCAAAATCGTAGAATGCGGGAGCGGTCAGTAGTAGGATCGACAGGTATGGATGTCGTTGCACCAACCGGGGGAGTAGGGTCAGTAATGAATAACGTGATTGGAATGCCTGGAGCTATGAACGGGATTTCGGAAGTAGTAGTCATGGAGCCGCGCACTTTTGAAGAGATGCCGGCAGCAATTCGAGCCCTTAAGGAACGGAAGTCTGTGGTTTTGAACCTGACGGTGATGGACCCAGACCAAGCGCAAAGAGCTGTGGACTTTGTGGCGGGCGGTACTTATGCCCTTGACGGTCATCAAGAGCGAATTGGCGAAAGTATTTTCTTGTTTACGCCTAGCTGCGTGCAGGTGAGAACTCAGTCTGGTGTGGTTCACGAAGTGCCTCCAGCCCAAGGACGGCCCCGCCCTGCTGCTCCTGCACCTACAGTCTGGCCGGCAGAACAAGCTCCCATCGCTCAGTAGTCAGTAGTTATTAGTCAGTTGACAGTGGTGAGTAGTCAGTAGTCAGTAGTCAGTAGTTAGTAGTCAGTAGTCAATAGTTAACAACTAATAACTGTGGAATAAACACTGCGGATTAATAACATTAGCTAACAACTAAGTAACCAATGACAACTGACAACTGATAACTGACAACTGATAACTCAAAAGTGACAACTGACTAATGACTAATGACTAATGACTAACATAAAATTTGGTACGATCGGCGGCGGGGTAATGGGAGAAGCTCTCTTATCCCGCTTAATTGCACAAAAAGTTTATTTGCCTTCAGAAATATTGGTGAGCGAGCCACAACTTCAACGGCGCCAATTTTTGACGGAAACCTACGGGATTGGAACAACAGCCAGCAATCTAGAAGTTGCTGCCGCTACAGAAGTGCTGTTTTTGGCGATTAAACCGCAAGTTTTTGATACCGTAGCTTTGGAGTTGGCGGTGGCGGCCGATCGCAAACAGGGAAATAATGGAGAAACGGCTAATTCGCAGCCTGAAGCGGTGGTAGTGTCGATTTTGGCAGGAGTGCCGCTCAGCAAGCTAGAACCAGCTTTTCCGGGGCGGGGAGTGCTGCGGGTGATGCCGAATACTCCGGCGACGGTGGGGGCGGGAATGAGCGCGATCGCTCCGGGAAAACTTGTTCAATCGGCTGATTTAGAATTGGTAAAGCGCATCTTTCAGGCCGTGGGAGAAGTGGTAGAAGTACCTGAGAGTATGC
Organism: Microcoleus sp. S28C3; assembly: GCF_036700785.1. Classification (NCBI taxonomy): domain Bacteria; kingdom Bacillati; phylum Cyanobacteriota; class Cyanophyceae; order Oscillatoriales; family Microcoleaceae; genus Microcoleus; species Microcoleus sp. S28C3. The sequence continues at coordinate 17,482 of NZ_JAUBPO010000121.1, forward strand.
TGGATGCGGTGACGGGGCTTTCGGGTTCCGGGCCCGGTTATGTCGCAATTTTGATTGAGGCCTTGACAGATGGCGGAGTTTGTGCAGGACTGCCGCGGGCGATCGCCTCTCAATTAGCTTTGCAAACAGTATTCGGCACGGCGAAACTATTGCAAGAAACGGGAATGCACCCAGCAGAATTGAAAGATCGGGTGACAAGTCCCGGGGGTACAACTATTGCGGGAATTGCTAAATTAGAGAGTAGCGGTTTTCGTTCTGCGCTGATCGAAGCAGTGAAAGCAGCTTGTTTGCGTTCTCAAGAATTGGGCAAATAAGTCAGGAATAATGCACAGAAACTATCACAAATGAGTTCAATCGCACTTTAAACCTGCCGCTTTTGCCGTCGGATATTTGACGGGAACAAAAGCTACACCAAACTCTTCTTTTCGACACTTGACAATATGGACCAATTCGCTGGGGGGATTTTTGCGATCGCCATTCTTTCCAAACTGAATAGTTCCCGTTCCTCCTTCCACAATAAAATTCGGAAGAGAAAGCGTTTTCTGCATTCCTTCGCGGCTGGGTTGCTGCTGCATTTCCATTGCCTTAATCAGTGCAATAGTTGCATCGTAAGCTAAGGCTGTATCGGTATTTACCTTGCCTCCCCACAGCTTTTGAGCCTGTTGAGGAAATTTTTTGTTAAGACTACTTAAGGGATGCCAGGGGACAGACACGATTAGTTTTTCAAAAGATTTTAGCTGGGATGCTGCTTCTAAAGTTCTCCACTTGTAAAGTACCCAAATTCCGGCTATCCAATTGCGATCGCGGTTGGCTTTAACCATTGCGATCGCGTTATTTAATGAATTGGTAATTTGCTGGGGGGGTGACAACCCGCCTGAAACTCATAGTTAGTAAGGATTGAGCCAACTTGTGGTAAAAAAAGATAGGCAGC